>CAXNGR010000177.1:0-7224 GCA_964201265.1 Verrucomicrobiaceae bacterium | reverse complement strand
AGCAGCCCGGCGAACTCCTCTGGTGGAAGCCCGCCTTGCTCCAAGGTCTCGCCAAGCTCCCGAAAGGCCACGAAGACGCCGCCAAGGAGATCGCCGCGCTTCAAACGAAGATCGACACTATCATCGCCGATGCCAAGGCACCGCTCGATCAGCGCCTCGCCGTGCTGCCGTTGCTCGCTTCGCGGAAATGGGCTGCCGTCGAGCCGGTGGTGAAAAACCTACTCACCACCACGCAGCCGTTGGAGCTCACCGCGGCCACCGTGGCCTTGTTGAAGAAATTCAGCGCCACCAGCACCTCGACGCTCATTTACGAACTCCTGCCCAAAGCCGGCCCCGGCCTCAAACGCGACCTCGTGACCATCCTCACCGCGAATGCCACCACCGCGCTCGAACTCTTCAAGCGCATGGAAAAAGGCGAGTTCCCGCCCGCGTGGGTCGATGTCGAAAAACGCTGGGCCTACCAGCGCGGCAAAGGCGAAATGGCCGAACTCGCCAAAAAGCTCTTCGGCGAGGCCACCAGCGACCGCGCCGCCGTGGTGAAGGATTACATGACCGCCACCACCATGCACGGCGACTCGAAGAAGGGCCAGGCCGTCTTCGCCACCATCTGCATCACCTGCCACAAGCACGGCACCATGGGTGTCGATGTCGGCCCTCCTCTCTCCGACGTGAAGGTCAAGCCCCCCGAAGGCCTCCTCTCCGACATCCTCGATCCCAACCGCATGTTCGAAGCCCGCTGGAGCGCCTACTCCGTCGAGACGAAGGACGGACGCACTCTCAGCGGACTCATCCAAAGCGAAACCAGCGATGCCGTCGTCCTCGCCATGATGGGCGGAGCTAAAGAAACGATCTCCCGCAGCGCCATCAAAGAAATGAAGTCCCTCGACCGCACGCTGATGCCGGATGGTCTCGAAGCGGCGATCAGCAAAGAACAGATGAGCGATCTGTTGGCGTTTTTGCTGGGGAAGTAAAACGAGTTTTCTAGCTCGTTGATCGAGACAAGGGAACGAGTTGGAAAACTCGTTCTACGTGTCAATGCCGCCATCACGAATGAGCAGATGAGTGATTTGCTAGCCTTACTGCGGAGCGCGGCTGCCCCCAACCGCTGAAAAAATGAAAGCGGACGAGGGCTTCCGCGCTCCGGGCAACAACGCCAAAGATTAATCTTGCCTTGGCGACCGGTTCTGGGCTGAAATCCTCCCATGGCAGCCAGCATCGACCAGCTTCGTGCCCAACTCCGCCGTTCCCCGGTGGACTGGGGTGTTCGTCTTGAACTGGCGGAAGCTCTGGTGCGCGAAGGCAGCGGCCAGCAGGCAGCGGTGCTGATCTCCACCGCGCCGAAAGATCCGCCGGACATTGATTCGGTGCTGCGGGCCGCACTGCTGGTGATGAAGCTGGACCCGAAACTCGCCATGCGTTTCACGGATCGTGCGCTGGCGCAGGATGAGTCCAATGTGGAGGCGGTACTGGTGCGGGCGCACATTCATCAGCACCGCCATGAGCCGGAGGAGGCGCATCGCTTTGCCACGGTGGCCGCCGCGCTTGATGCGAATCGTTGTGCGCGTGAAACGGCGCTGATGAGCTGGCTGGCCGCTGAAGGATTGGCGATTGATGCCCATGCTGATTTCTCAAAGCCCATTCAGGCCGAAGCGGAGCCCGAAGCTGTCCGTCCTGTGGCTGTGGTGCAAGAACCGGAAGAAGAAGCGGCCACAGCGGTGTTGATGGAAGAAGAGGCGGAACCCGTATTGGCGTTGATCGCCGAAGAGTCCCCCCCTGAGATTACGGCTATTCCTATTGAAGAACCTGTTTTGCAGCCTGTGGCAGTGGTCGAGCCACGAAAGGCAGAAGCGCCCACAAGCAAGGCCGAGGAGGCCCAAGCCGTCGTCGTGCATGCGCCCAAGATCGAGGAAGCCCAAGCGGTGCCGGTGGCTGAAGCCGAGGCTCTCCCGCCTGTCATCACGCCCAAGAGCAATGCACACACGATTCACAAGGCATCCGCGATCACCTTGGCGCTGGTGATCCATGCCATCCTGGTCCTGCTGCTGGGCCTGCTAGTGGTGATCGTTCCCGAGCCGCCCGTGGCGGAGTTGGTAGGCATCGTGGCTCCAGAGGCGGAGCAAGAGAAGCCAGAGACCAAGCAGATCACGCCGACCGCGATGCCCACGCCGACCGCTGTGGCCGCCGCGCCTTCACGGGCGATCACTGCGGCGGGCATCTCCTCGATCTCGCTGCCGGACTTTGAGTCAAAATCCGACGGCCCAATCGCCATGGACATCGCCACGACAGACCTCGGGGCGAGTTTTGCGATGCCTTTCTCGCCCAAGGGCACCTCCCAGGTGAATTTCTTTGGCATCAAGTCCCAGGGACGCCGCGTGGCCTTCCTGATCGACGTGGAGCGCTACATGCTGACCGATCCGCGCGGCGGTTATCCGGCCTACGAGATCGTCAAAAACGAGATCGCTGGCATGATCGGCAAACTCGGTCTTGAGACCTACTTCAATGTTATCTTGTATGAAGGTAACGCGGTTTCCGCCTATTCAGACAAGCTGCTGCCCGCCACGACCGCCAACAAAGACAAAATCCGCGACTGGCTTTACCCGGTGAACCGCGACTTTGAGAAGCTGGGACTGCGCCCCATCGGCTACCCCGTGCAGACGGTCAGCAGCGAGGTGGAACCGGTGGAGGCCCAGCATTTAAGTGGCTATCTCCGGGCGATCCAGTTTGCTCTGGAGACGGATGTGGATGCGGTTTTCATCATTTGCAGTGGCTACCGCAGCATGACGATCCCGCGCACGAAGGAAGATCGTGAAGAGCTGCTCAAAAAGATGCGCTGGACAGAAAAGGACTCCAAGGCCTGGCAAGAAGCGATCAAAAAAGGCCAGGACTGGCTGGCCAAGGAAAACGCCGCACGCAAGGCCAAGGGCATCCCCCAGCGCGTGATCGTGAACATCGGCGAGGTCTGGCGCGACATGGGACTGCGTCCTCCGCGCAACCCACCGGGTGACATCCAGATCACCGCCGAACAGCGCGAGGACCAGGTGAAAAACGCCATCCGCCTCCACTACCAGGCCAAGGGCAAACCGAAGCCGCAGATCAACTTCGTCATCTTCATCGGCAAGGATCAGGACAAGGAGAAGGTGCCGCAATTGGAGCACTTTGAAAACATCGCCCAGCGTGCGCGCAGTGGCAAAGTGCGCGTGCTGCAGGGGCTTGCGGCGTTGAAGAATGTCTCAGGCAAGTGAGGAAAGGACATCGCGCAGGATGCCTTCTTGAAGCCGGGCCATCTCGCGCGCTTCAGTTTCCTCGTGATCGTCCCAGCCAGCGAGGTGAAGCAGGCCGTGGACAAGATAGAGGGCGGTCTCGTGGTCGAGTGACTGGCCGTGTTCCCTGCCCTGGCGCAGCGCGGTGTCGGCGCTGATCAGGATCTCACCATGGTGGAAGGTGATGACATCGGTCGGTGTGGGATCGTCGAGAAAGTCGCCATGCACGCGGGCGATGTCGGCGTCATCCACAATCGTGATCTCGATCTCTGGCAATGAAACGAGCGGTGCCTCGGGCGATTTGGCAGCCGCAAGGCAAGCAGGGAGAGCGGCTTTGCCGACGCGGCGCAGCCAGGGCAACGAGAGCGCATGCACCTTCTGCCGGTTGTAGATGCGGAGCTTGGGCAGCGGCATCAGGCAGCGGACGGTTTGCGCCCACGAGGCTTTTTGACCACCGGCTCAGGCTGTGCGCCGGTGAATGAGGCTGCAACGATGTTGCCGGAGCTGGCAGCGGCAGGTTCGTCATCACCAGCCAGCAGCGGCTTGGGTTCCTCCCGAACGGGGGCGGGCTTGGATTCTACCGCTTTCTGATACTTGATGCGACCGTGCATCATGCTGAGCAGGGTCTTGGCGAAGCTGGCCTTGATGCGGGCGAGTTCGGAAATCGTGAGATCGCATTCATCGAGCTGGCCGTCCATCATCCGCCCCTGCACGATTTCGTCGATCATCGTCTCAATGCGTGAGGCGTTGGGTTTTTCGAGCGTGCGGGAGGCACTTTCAACCGCGTCTGCCAGCGAGATGATGGCCGCTTCCTTGAACTGCGGCCTCGGTCCGGGATAGCGGAAGGTTTCTTCGCTGACCTGCGGTACATCGTCCTCTTTTGATTTACCCAGTTTCACCAGACGTTCCACCTCGGCCTTCTGATCGAGCGCCTGACGGTAGAAGTAGTAAGCGAGCGAGGTGCCGTGATGCTGCTCGATCACATCAATGATGCGTGAGTTGAGGTTGTTCTTGATGGCGAGATCGACGCCATCTTTGACGTGCGCGATGATGACCAAGGCGCTCATGCGCGGGGTGAGGTCATCGTGCGGATTGGCCTCGGGGTCCATGTTCTCGATGAAGTACTCCGGCTTGCTGAGCTTCCCGATGTCATGAAAATACGCGCTCACCCGGCACATGCTGGCACTGGCACCGATGCGTTCGGCGGCAGCCTCTGACAAATTCGCCACGACGAGGCTGTGATGGTAGGTGCCGGGAGCCTCAATGCTGAGGCGGCGCATCAGCGGGTGGTTCAAGTCGGCAAGTTCCAGCCAGGACACTTCGGTGGTCACGCCAAACACAGACTCCAGCACCGGCAGCAGGCCGCCGATGGCCATGCCGGTCAGGACGCCCACTGCCAGCGGCAGGCCCACCATGCGGCCAAGCTTTTCCTCCATGATCACCCCCGCCGCCTCATGCAGCAGGAGGGAGAAAGCCATGGCCACCAGACCGACATAAAGTCCTGCCATGAACAGACGGTTGCGGCGGCGGACGCGCTTGGTCAGCAGCACACCGGTGAAACCGATCAGCGCCGAGGTGGCCATGAAAGTGGGGGCGGAAACCGACACACAGACCAGCACACCGAAAAGGGTGGCGTAAATGGCACCAAACAGGCCGATGCGACGGCCCAGGATGACCGAGAGCACCAGCGGCCCGAACGCATGTGGCAGCACCACAGCCTTGAGCGTTTTTCCCCAGCTCTGGCCGGCGGACATGTCCAGCGTGAAGACAATGAGCGCCAAGTGCATCAAAATGGTGCCCAAAACGAGGAGGAGCACGCCATTGTCACAGACCTGCTCACGCAGAGCCACCCGCTCATGCGAGACCATCGCAAAACCAATCGCGGCGGCGTAAAGCGCGTGCAGCCAGGTCAAGGCGGGCAGGCCGTCCTCAACCCGGGGGCCCAGGCTCATCAGCAGCGCCACACCGATGAAGAACAGCACATAGGTGACGACCGTCCCAGCAGGATGGGTGCGCATCTCGTCAAACAGATCACCCTCCTGGTGCTTTCGGCGGAATTTGCCGCAGGAAAGGCCTTCGCGTTGCAAGCGGGCACGACGAATGGACTCAAACATTAGTGTGGGGGGAGAGTGGAGACGAAGCTATCATACATCGGAGGTCGGACAAGAATCTTTCCCTTGCCCTTCCACCTCGGTGAGCCGTTGTGGCTCACTTTTTCGAGATCGGCCTGTTTGATAAGCCTCAATGATACGCTGCACGACCGGCAGGCGGACGATGTCCTTGGGCGCAAAGGCCACAAATTTGACCCCTTCCACATCCTGCAACAATTCGACCGCCTCCTTCAAACCCGACTTCACATGCCGCCGCAGGTCCACCTGGGATGGGTCGCCCGTGACCACACAACGCGCCCCATCCCCCAAACGGGTCAGGAACATGAGCATCTGCTCAGTCGTGGTGTTTTGGGCCTCGTCGAGAATGATGAAGGCGTTTTTCAGGGTCCGACCGCGCATGTAAGCCAGCGGAGCGATTTCGATGCTGCCGCGCTCGATGAGGCGCTCCGCCTCCTCCGGCTCCAGCATGTCGTAAAGCGCGTCATACAGCGGGCGCAGGTAGGGAAAGATCTTTTCCTTCAAATCCCCCGGCAGGAAGCCCAGCGCCTCGCCCGCTTCGACAGCGGGGCGGGTCAGCACCAACCTTTGAACGGACTTTTCTTTGAGGCAATGCAGCCCTTGCGCCATTGCGAGGTAGGTCTTGCCCGTGCCGGCCGGTCCCACGCCGAAAACGACCTCGCACTCACGCATGGCCTGCACATAGGCGATCTGGCTGCGGGTTTTCGCGAGGACCGGCGGGCGCTTGAATGAACCCTGAAGTTTCAGGTGCATGATCGCCTCCGCAGGCGCATCACCACTCTCCCGCTGTACACTTTCGGCCACGAGACGCACCATGCCGGTGGAGATTTCACCGCCCTGACGGCGCACTTTTTCGAGCTGCATGAAAACCTCGCGCGCCGAGGCGATTTGCGCGTCCTCTCCTTCGAGGCGCACCCAGCCCTCGCGGCTGGTCACATTCACGCCAAAAGTCTCCCCCACCAGCCGCAAGCTGCCGAGGTCATTGCCAATCAGCTTGTGCAGAAACTGCGGCGTCTCGTAAGTGAGCG
Source organism: Verrucomicrobiaceae bacterium (assembly GCA_964201265.1). Classification (GTDB taxonomy): domain Bacteria; phylum Verrucomicrobiota; class Verrucomicrobiia; order Verrucomicrobiales; family Verrucomicrobiaceae; genus Prosthecobacter. The sequence continues at coordinate 807 of CAXNGR010000177.1, read as the reverse complement.
TGGCGACGGGCATCAGCGGTAACCATACGACAGCGCCCAGAGCACGCCCTCATCCTTCTTCGACTTCAAATCAAAGACGATGCGGTAGGTGCCGGTCTTGGGCGGATTCACACGCACGCTCATGAAGAACTTGTCTGCGGTGGCCTTGATCTGAACCGGCTGGTTCTTTTCATCGAAAACCTTCATGTCCAGCGTCACGCCTTCCTGGCTGGTGCCGAGCCAGAAGGCGTACTCGTTGCCCTTGAAGAGCTGGTGCGTGATCATGAGCTTCTGACCGCTCTTGACCTCGCCGTTCCAGTAGTCCTCACGGACGATGAAACCCTGCTCCACGAAGGGCATCGCGGCCTCCATCGTGAAATCATGCGCTTCATCAACGGTGGCATAGACGAGCGAAGCCACCGACAGCGCCAGGGCGGTGCAGGCGACTTTCACCAAGCTGGAAGTGGAGTGCTTCATCATTTTGCGTCCTTCAAAGGGGGCTTTCATGTTGGGTGAGGGCACAAATTACTTCTTGGCGAGGATTTCCGTCAGCAGGCCGTCGCAGGTCTTGCTGATCTCCTGCACGGCATCCTTCGAGAAGCCGTCCACCGCGCCTTCCATCTGTTGAAGCACGACAGCGAGTCCTTTGCGGATGGATTTCACCACGTCGTGGTCGCGAGTGCTTGCGGGCATTTTTTCAATCGAGCTGACAAAATGCTCCACCAGCATCGGCTGGTTCAAAAGCTCAGCGCGGTCGGCAGAAAAGCTCTTTTTCACCACGGAAGTCACCGAGGACGTGCCGCGCAGCCAGCCACCGAGGCTGACGCA
>CAXNGR010000176.1:0-7257 GCA_964201265.1 Verrucomicrobiaceae bacterium | reverse complement strand
GTGATGGGCTTTTCCCTGGCTTGGTACGCCGTCATCGCGGTGATCAATTTCGCTTTTGGGGTGAACTACGCCTTTCAATGCGCCAAGCCGCCTCAAGCCAGCCTGTTTGACCATCTCGGTCCCTGGCCGTGGTACAACTTCAGCGCCATTGGCCTCGGCCTCGTCTTTTACTCCGTGCTGTACCTGCCCTTTGCCTTTCGTAAACGCGCCGATTGATTGAGTCCTAGCCTCCGGCGGCTATTTCACGCCCCCAGATGTCACTTTGCATTTCCTGAATCGCCCCCATAATCGCGACCCCTGAAATCCCACCCCACCAAGTCCCCTGAAATGAAAGCACCCGCATGGTCCACTGACGACAGCGCAGATCTCTACGGCATCCGTGAGTGGGGGCATGAGTATTTCGACGTTTCCAGGTCCGGCGAGGTCGTGGTGAACCTCAAGGACGGCACCAAGACGAAGCCCGTCTCGCTGGCATCCATCGTCAAAGGTCTGCGCGAGCGCGGCACTCAGCTTCCGGTGCTCATGCGCTTCGGTGATCTGCTGCGTGGCCGCATCGACGAGCTGAACGAGGGCTTCGCCTCAGCGATCAAGGAAGGCAAGTACCAGGGCGTCTATCGCGGCGTGTATCCCATCAAGGTAAACCAGCAGCAGGAAGTCATTGAGGAGATCACGCGCTACGGTCGCAAGTACCACTACGGCCTGGAAGCTGGCAGCAAGCCGGAGCTCATCGCCGCGCTCGCCTACATGCACGACCCGGAGGCCTACATCGTCTGCAACGGTTACAAGGACGAGGAGTTCATCGACTTGGCGCTGTACGCGCAGAAGATGGGCCTGCAGGTCATCCTCGTGCTCGAAATGCCGACAGAGCTCGACCTCATCCTCCAGCGCTGCAAAAAAATGGGGCTGCGTCCCACGCTCGGCGTGCGCTTCCGTCTTGGCACCGAGAGCGCCGGGCATTGGAGCGGCAGCGGTGGAGACGCCAGCGTCTTCGGCCTGAACATTTCCCAGCTCATGCGGGTAGTGGATCACTTGCGTGAAGAGGGCATGCTCGACTGCCTTCGCATGCTGCATTACCACCAGGGTTCGCAGATTCCGAACATCCGCGCCATCCGCCAAGCGGTGAACGAAGCCACGCGTGTGTATGTCGGCCTCGTGCAGGAAGGTGCCCGCATGGGCATCCTCGACCTCGGCGGCGGCCTCGCCATCAGTTACGACGGTCAAAAAGGTGCCTCCGCTGCCAGCAGCAACTACGGCACCAAAGAATACTGCGCCGACATCATTGAGGCGATCACGGAGGTCACCGCCGAAGCCGGTGTGCCGCACCCGGACATCATCACCGAGTCTGGCCGCGCCATCGTGGCCTACTACAGCGTGCTGGTTATCAACATCCTCGACATCAACCGCTTCGAGCCGCGCAAAACCATCAGCGACATCGAGATCGACAAAGAATCTCCTGCGCTGCTGCGCAACCTGCACGAGCTGCGGGTCGAATCCACGCGCAACGCCGCCAAGACCAGCCGCGACCGTCTGCAGGAGATCTACAACGACGCCGTCTATTACCGCGACAAGCTGCGCACCGAATTCAACTACGGCAAAGTGAACCTGCGCGAACGTGCTCACGGCGAGGAACTCTACTGGGACATCCTCACCTGGATCGCTGGCATGCGTGAGAAATGCGACCACGACGGCTCCCAGATGGAGCGCCTGGAGGCCATCCTCACGGACTACTACTACGGCAACTTCAGCGTCTTCCAGAGCCTGCCAGACTTGTGGGCCATCGACCAGATCTTCCCCGTGATGCCGATCCACCGCCTCAAAGAGAAGCCCACGCGCAACGCCGTGCTCTCCGACATCACCTGCGATAGCGACGGCAAGATCGACAAATTTGCCCTCTCAGACGGCATCCGCCGCAGCTTGCCGCTGCACGATCCCGAGATCGAAAAGGGTGAGGAATACATGCTCGGCATCTTCCTCGTCGGTGCGTATCAGGAAACGCTGGGAGACCTGCACAACCTCCTCGGCGACACCAACGTCATCTCCGTGCACATTGAGGGCGGCAAAATCAAATACAGCGAGATGGAGGGCGACAGCGTCTCCGAAGTGCTCACCTACGTCGAATACGAGCCCAAGGACATGGTCACACGCTTCCGCAACCTCGCCGAAAGCGCCGTCGCCTCCAAACGAATCACCGCCACCGAGCGCCGCGAGATCATGGAGAGCTTTGAGGCCGGTCTGCGCGGGTACACTTATTTTGAGAGCTGAGCAGGCAAGCTGAAGGAGCGTTGCGCCAAGAAGCAGCGCTCCATGTGCAAAGCTCCCATCGCAGTACTGTCCGTCTGTTTGGGAGTGATCGGTGCCTATGGCATCTTCAACCTCCATGACGCGCTTTCCATTGCTGCTGGGACGTGATCGCAAGACAACGGGAGACTGGGCGTTATGCGGTGCCTGCACCTCATCTCATGAAACACCTCCTGTTCCTGGCATCCCTCCTTCTCTCTCTGATGGCAGGCGCTCATGCTGCCGCGCCAAAGCCCGACATTGTTTTCATCATCGCCGACGACCTCGGTTGGGCGGATGTGGCGTTTCATGGCGGCAATGCGCCGACACCGAATCTTGATCGGCTGAAACGCGAGGGCATCGAACTCACGCAGCATTACGTCGCACCCGTGTGCAGCCCCACGCGCACGGGCCTGATGACGGGTCGTTGCTGGAGCCGCTTCGGCGTCACCACACCGACGAACGAACGCGCTATGCCGTGGGACACGGTCACGCTGCCGCGTGCCTTGAAGAGTGCGGGCTACGACACCTGCCTCACGGGCAAATGGCACCTCGGCTCCAAGCCCGAGGAAGGACCGAATCACTTCGGCTTCGATCACTCTTATGGCTCGCTCGCGGGTGGCGTCAGCCCGTGGAATCATCGCTACAAGCAGGGGCCGTTTTCCATCACTTGGCATCGGGATGAAAAGCTCATCAAGGAAGAAGGTCACGTTACGGATCTCATCGCGGCCGAGGCCGTGAAATGGATCGAGTCGCGAGACCAGGCACCCTTTTTTCTCTATGTGCCGTTCACTGCGGTGCATCTGCCGGTGAAAGAACCAGCGGAGTGGGTTGCAAAAGTACCCGCTAAAATCACTGGAGAAGTAGCGCGCCATTACGCGGCCTCGGTGATGCATCTCGATGACGCCGTGGGGCGCATCATCACCGCTTTGGAGAAAAAAGGCCGCCGAGAGAACACGCTCCTCGTTTTCACCAGCGACAACGGTGGCAGCACCTCGGAGAACAACGACCTTCACTACCCCAATGATCAATGCCCGAACGGCAAACTCACCGGCAACAACCTGCCGCTGCGTGGCCAGAAAGGCAGCGTCTATGAAGGCGGCACCCGCGTGCCCACACTGCTGTCATGGCCTACGAAGCTGAAGTCAGGCACCTTCGCAGGCGTCGCGCAAATTACCGACTGGATGCCCACGCTCTGCGCGGTTGCTGGTGCCAAGCCAACGCAGGATCTAAAATGGGACGGCATCAATCTCTGGCCGCAACTCAGCGGCGCTGAACCGGTGAAGCCGCGTGCGATTTACACCACCGGCCCTGGTTTCAACGCACGCGCCGTGCGTGATGGCGACTGGAAGCTCATCGTCTCCCGCAAAGGAGCCAAGAACGAGATCACCGAACTCTACAACCTCGCCACCGACCCGAACGAAACCACGGACCTTGCCGCAAAGATGCCGGAGAGAGTTGCCGCATTGCGGACTCTCATCGACAAGCTCGCCCAAGCTGATCGGGATGCATTGCCGAAGGACTGACCATTTCCATGCATCATGAATTTACGCCCCGCTTCCCGCTGCTTCGCACTCCTGACTTTTGCGGCGACCTCCTTCATGCATCATCCATTGTTCGTGACCTCAATCGCCCTCGTCGTGTTGCCGTGTGAATTGTGGGCGGCGGATAAGCCGGAATCGTTCGCTTCAAAGACAGTGCGCCAAAGCACGGTGGATCGCGCTCGCATTCTCTCTCAGGTGCGATGGACACCTGTCGCGGGGACGATGCCGAATCGGAAGGGCGGGTTCTTTGAGGCGGGGAAGGAGAACATCGGTGTGCCATACTCCAGCGTGCGGTCGGAGGGGCGCTACATCGGTTTTGACATCGGATTGCGCACATTTCTCGCGGCGGTGGAGAATCCGCAGAGCGTGCTCTACACGGAGAACTTCACGGGCAAGGTCTCGAACGCTGCAGCTTATTACGGCAGCGTTTGCTCTGCCTACACCAGTTACGCGTTGGGCTGCGGGATCTGGGAGGTGAGCCGCCGCTATGGTCCGCAAATCAGCGACGGCATCCGGTTGGTCGAGCCGCAATCGGCGGACGCCGCGCAGGCGGGTGATGTGATCTACACGCCGCACGCCACCGAGACCTCCGGCTCGCATGTGGAGATGGTCACGGCGGTCATCAAGGATGCCGCGGGTCGCGTGATCTCCGTGCGCGTGGATGAAAGCCGCCCGCCGACCACCGCGACGACGGAGCGCAGTGCGGCCGCCTTCAACGCGCATCTCGCTTCGCGAAACAAGCAGCTCTTTCGCATCACGGATCGCGAGGCTTGGCGAGGCGCGAATCGCTCCGAACCGTTGCTTGTCCCGAACTACGAGGCCGATGCCGTGAAGCCGACCATCAATCGCGCCGTGCTCCTCGATCTCGGCGACTGGGTGCCGTATCAGAAGGGCAAGCCTGTGAAGTTCAACGTCATGGACCGCGATCAGCTCGGTGTGAAGTCGCTCGTCATCCGGCGCGGCGGCCAAATGGTGGAGGAGATCGCTCTCGAAGGTCCCGGCTTGCATGAGCGCACTTTGGACAACTGCGGCGATTACACCGCGCAGGTCATCCATCGCGATGGAAAGCCCAGTCAGGCCTGTGAGTTCGCCGTGTGTGATCTCCAGCTCACGCTCCCGAAGGACAAAGTGTCGATGAAGGGCGGCTGGGAGGTCGGTTTTAGCACGGAGAACATCAAACCCATCGTCATCTACCTCTGGAACGAGGCGGACAGCTACGGCCGTCATCCGCTCTTCCTGACCGATGAGCAACGCCGCGCCGGATCACTGACCATTCCCGCGAATCTGCTCAAAAAGCCCGGCAAGCTGCAAGTCTGGCTCATCGGCGAACACAAGCTCGGTCGTCTGAAGCTGCGGAAGGACATCGCGATGGTGCCGTGAGGCCCGGCTCCAGGTCCTTGACTCGTAGTTTAACTCCGTGTAGCTAATCCGTGATGAAGCTCCAAGAAGGCCAGACATTTCTCTCGCTGTATCTCGACCCAGGACGGGTCGAGTTTGCGGCCGGGTCGGCTCGTGACGTGGCTTCGAGCGAATTGTGGCAGCGGGAGACGAAACGACTGGGCCAAGTGCCGACGCCTCCTGCCGTAGCTGCGCTCATGGCCCGGTGGGTGATGTCCGCCAAGCCGGAAATCGTGCTCGATCCGGCGGCGGGGCTGGGAAACTTGCTCCATGCTTGTGCTGACATTCGCGACGGCGTCAAATTGGTCGCCGTGGAGCGTGATGAGGACACTTTTCAGCAAGCAAAACGCACAGCACCGCATGGCACAAAGCTGATTCTTGCGGATTACCTGTTCGCCGAGTCGGGGCAGTTCACGGGCATCATTGCCAATCCGCCTTATGTGAAGTCACAGCGGCTTGAATACTCGGAAGCCGAGTGGTGCTACTTTGATGAGCGATTCGGTGTGCCACTGGATCGGCTGACGAACTTGTATGCGATTTTCTTGCTCAAGATTTGGGATGACTTGGCTCCCGGTGGGCGGGCTGCGGTGCTGCTGCCGGCGGAGTTCATGAATGCGAACTTCGGAGAGGAGATCAAAGAGCGACTGCTCAATGAAATGCGTCCTGCGGGTCTGGTCGTCTTTGCGCCGGAGTTGAACTTGTTTGCCGATGCGCTGACCACTAGCTCGATCATTTTTCTGGAGCGTGGCGGCGCTAAGGATCGTCCCATAAAGGCGATGAAGGCATCGTCACTTGTAGCGGCGGTGGATTTTGTTGTTGAGTTGCTTGGAGAATCAGTGGCGGCATCAGCCCCGGCCATCCACGATCTGCGCACCTTCGATCCACGCGAGAAGTGGCTGAACGCCTTGCTGGAGAACGAACCATCGAAAGACGTTCATCATCTGACCCAGAAGATTGGCGATTACTTTCAGTGTCGGCGAGGCATCGCGACGGGAGCCAACGACTTCTTCTGCCTTAACGAATCGCTTTTGCACGAGCATCGGCTGTCGCAAGAGCACATTGAACCTTGCGTCACAAAGGCGACCGATGCCGATGGCATGGTCTTCACTCCTCGCAAGCTGACCCAACTGGCAAACTCGGATCGGCGCTGCTACCTGCTCAGTCCGCGAGCGAATGGATCTGAACTCGATTCCTATCTTCGCGTGGGTCAAGAGCTTGGCATTCATCAGCGGCATCTGCCAAGTCATCGTCCAGTTTGGTATCAGCCTGAGAACCGTGCAGTGGCAGATGTGTGGGTGGCTGTGTTCTCGCGTGAGACCGTAAAGTTCATCCTCAACACCTCGGGAGCAAAGAACCTTACCTGTTTCCACGGTCTGTATGCTCGCAACGGCCACAACAGCCTCGCGCCTTTGCTCGTCTTATTCCTCAATAGCTCATGGGGTCGCATAGCCTTCTCGCAAGTGAACCGTTTTTATGGAGACGGCTTGAACAAGCTGGAGCCGAAAGATGTGGAAGCTATGCCTTGCCCGACGTTGCCCGCGCAAACGACGGAGCAGGCAAAGCAGCTCACTGCCCGTCTGATTGAGCTTGAGTCAGTGCCAGATGACGAACGTCGCCGAATTATGGACGGTATGGTTGCAGGGCTACTGGGCTTGCCCGTCATCAATCCTGCTGAACCTAAACAGCAGGCAGCAGCACCCGCCGGGCCGCTTCCGGGTCCAGCGAAAAACCTCCTCCGCAAGGCACCACAAAAGCGTCGTGCCGCCCCAGTTCAGTGACGCGGTGCTCAGCCTCAAATCGAGGCAGTTCCGTGGCTGTGCCGATCTTGGAACCGCTGGTGATCGGAATCATGATCGTTGCCTTCTCTTGGCTCTTGGCGGGTGTTTCGATGGTAAAACCAGAGCCGCCGGAGATGATGGAAAAGATGTCGAGGAAGTTGATGGCGAAGATCGAATCGAAGAACACCTGACAGTAGCTCTGCACGACGCCGTAACGTTCCAACCATCGATACACGATGATAAGGTCTTCCACCTTCACG
>CAXNGR010000175.1:0-7364 GCA_964201265.1 Verrucomicrobiaceae bacterium | reverse complement strand
TTCACGAAAAAGTACAGTGTCAGCTTCGTGCAGCCAGACGGTCGCCGCTCACAGCCGTTTTACTTCTTCAACCGCTACGACCGCGAGACCGTGGCGCAGACTTGGCAGGTGATGCGTTCCGAGTTTGACCAGATGCTCATGAATCATGCGCGGAGCAAGGGCGCGGGAGTGCGCGAGGAGACATCCGTCACGCAGCTTCTCAAAGACGACAGCGGCAAAGTCATCGGTGTCGAGGTGGTGAACAAGGATGGAACCAAAGAGCACTTGCTCTCGAAGCTCGTCATCGACGCCTCAGGCAAGGAAGCCTTTGCCTCCGTGCGCGAGGGCTGGCGTGTCGGCGATCCTTACCTGAACAAGGTGGCCGTGTGGACTTACTACCAAGGCTCCAAGCGTGAGGCCGGGATCGACGAAGGTGCCACGACCATTGCCTTCGTGCCAGACAAGGGCTGGTTCTGGCACATTCCCATGCACAACGACAGGGTCAGCGTGGGCGTCGTGGCCGAGGGCAAGTATTTGAGCCGAGATGGCGTGAAGGACCCGAAGGCGATGTTCGAGCGTGAGATCGGCGAAAACCAATGGATCAAGGAGCATCTGTCGGAAGGCACCTGCACCGGTGAATTCTGGATCACCAGCGAGTACACCCGCTACGCGAAGTATGGCGCAGCACCGGGCCTACTGCTCGTGGGTGATGCGTACGCTTTTCTTGATCCCGTTTTCAGCAGCGGCGTGCTGCTGGCGCTGAAGAGCGGCGTCCTGGCCGGGGACGCCGTGCATGAGGCGTTGTTGGCAGGCGACCTCTCTCCGCAGCGCTTCTCAGGTTATGCGGGCACCATGCGCCAGGGACTCGATAACATGCGCAAGCTGATCTATGCCTTCTACAATCCGAATTTCTCCTTCAAGGAGGTGGTGATGAAATATCCCGAGGCCGGTGGCGAAATCACCGACTGCCTCAGCGGCGACGTGAACAAAGACTACACCTCGCTCTGGGCCAAGATCCGGGAGTTTGCGCCGATTCCAGAGGAGCTGCCTTATGGCGTGCCTTTGGCGGCCTGATGCGGTGAAGATGAAATGATTTTCATTATTACCGCCCGTGGCTTGCGGCATCTTGCCTCACTGTCATGAAAACGACTCTTCTTCTCGTCAGTCTTCTCCTTGGTTCCACTCTACAAGCTCGCACTTGGACCGAAGCCTCCTCCGGTCGCTCGGTCGAGGCAGATTTCGTCCGCGTGGACGCTGAGACTGTGGTCATGCGCATGTCGAATGGCTCTACGACCCAATTCCCCATCGCCCGGCTGAGTGCGGCGGATCAGGAATTCATCAAGAAGCAGGCTGGTGCGCCGTCCGGCAGTTCCACCAACACCGCCAGCGCACCGGTCGTGAAAACCGATGCCACCCAGAGCAGCGGCAAAGATGACGTAAAGAAGCAACTGCTCGGCACCTGGGACGGCTGCATGGCCGACAGCGACGGCTCGAAGCATGGCGACATCCGCCTTGTCATCACCGAGGACAAAATCACCGCCTCCAATCCACAGGGCAATCGCGAGATGGGCGCGGGCACCTACAAGATCTCAGGCAAGCGCATCGACGCCACCGGCACAGAAGGCCAGTTCTCCGGCAAGAAGTACGAAGGCATCTTCGATCTCGACGGCAAAACGCTGAAGTGGTGCTCCGCGAACGATAACCCCAACTCCAGCCGCCCCAGCAAGCTGCAAACCAATCCGCAAGCCGGCCAGTTTCTGATGGTGCTGGAGAAAAAATAACGGGTTTCTCGATCCCGATTGCCGTCTTTCTTGGCCTTCATGCGTCTCCTCGTCGTCGAAGATGAAATCAAAGTGGCCCGCTTCATCGAGCGCGGACTGCGCGAGGAAGGGTTCACGGTCGAAACAGCTCCCGATGGTGACTCGGGTCTGATCAAGGCCCGCAGCGGCCAGTTTGACCTCATCATCCTCGACGTGATGCTTCCAGAGCGTGACGGCTTCTCCGTGCTGCGCGAGCTGCGTGCCTCCGCCATGTCCACCCGTGTGTTGATGCTTACCGCACGCGATGGCGTGAGTGATCGCGTGCAAGGGCTCGACCTCGGCGCAGATGATTACCTCGTGAAGCCCTTCGCATTCGCGGAATTGCTCGCCCGCGTGCGTGCGCTTCTGCGGCGCAGCATTGCGGAGGAGACCGTGCTGCTTCACGCAGCCGACTTGCAGGTGGATGTGCGTGCGCGGCGTGTCACGCGTGGCGGCCAGTTGGTTGTGCTCTCGGCCAAGGAATTTGGCGTGCTCGCACATCTGCTGCGGCGCGCCGGGCATGTGGTCACGCGTGCCGAACTGGCGGAAACGGTGTGGGAAGACCTGCCAAACACGCCGAGCAACGTCATCGAAGTCACCGTTTACCATCTGCGCGAGAAGATCGACCGTGGCTTCACGCCCGCGCTCATCCAAACCGTGCGTGGCGCGGGCTACCTGCTGCAACAGCCATGAAATCCCTCCGCTCCCGTCTCTTCCTCAGCTTCACCGCGCTGCTCGCGGCGGCGCTGTTGATGTTTGGCGTCATCGTGTGGCTCGTGGCGCGGGAGGCGATGACGAATGATGTGGATGATTTTCTGCGTTCGAAGGCCATGCTTCTAGGGCGGCTGGTGTCTGTCGGGCGGCTGCGGATGGAGCCGTGGATCGAGCAGGAAATGCAGGTGCAGGAGCGCCATTTTATGCTGCAGGTGTTTGATGGCAGCGGCACCTTCCGAGGCAAGTCGAGCAACCTCGCCGCGTCGATCCCGCTCAGCGACGAGGTGAAGCGTTCCGAGCATCCCGCTGGCAATGCGGTGATCGAGACGATTCAGTGGGAAGGCCGTGCCTACCGTGCCGCCACGCACCCGCGCCGCGACATGTGGGGCGATCCTGTGACCATCTATGCCCAAGCGCTCATGCCGCTGGACAACGTGCTCGCTCGCGAGCGTCGCCTGCTTGCGTGGCTGCTGACTTCTGGCGCGGCGATGCTCATCGCTGGTGGCATTGCCTCATGGTATCTCAGCCGACAGTGGCTCCGTTCGGTGGCCTCGCTGGAAGAAGCCGCTCGCGGCTTGGCCAGCGGCGAGCTTGGCATCCGCCGACTCTTTGTTCCATCGGATGACGCCGAACTCGCTGCGTTGGCAAAAGCCTTCAATCAACTCATCGACCGCCTTGAGGCCTCGCACATGACCCAGCAGCGCTTCACCGCTGATGCCTCGCACGAACTGCGCACGCCGCTCACCGTGTTACGTGGCGAGATAGAGGTCGCGCTGCGAAAACCTCGCGGCGCCGAGGAATACCGCGACGTGCTCGTGAGCAACAAGGAGGAGATCGAGCGCCTCTCCCGCCTCACCGAGAACATGCTCGCGCTCGCGCATGTCGATGTCGGCGATGCCATCACGCAGCGTGAACTCGTCAATGTGAGCGAGGTCTGCTCCACGGTGATCAATCGCCTGCAAAACCTCGCCGCTGAGCGCCAGATGATCATCCAACACGAGGACACGACCACCGAGCCACTCAGCGTGAATGGCGACCGCGTCGCGCTGGAGCGTTTGATCTTCAATCTCGTCGAGAACGCCGTGCGCTACTCGCCCACGGGTGAAAACGTGATCGTGCGCGTGTCCAAAGCCATGTCGTGGATTGAAATCCAGATCATCGACACTGGCGGCGGCATCGCACCAGAGCATCTACCGCATTTGTTCGAGCGCTTCTACCGCGTGGACAAGGCCCGCTCGCGCACCCACGGCGGCAGCGGCCTCGGCTTGTCCATCGTGAAGGCACTCGTTGAAGCTCACGGCGGAAGCGTGAGTGTCAGCAGCGAAGTCGGCCATGGCAGCACCTTCACCGTGCGGTTGCCCGCAGCGTGATCTGGATCACGCGAGGATATCCTTCACCACCTTCGTCGGCTCCACACCGGTGAGTTTGAAATCGAGGCCCTGCGCACGGAACGTGAAGCGCTCATGATCGATGCCGAGCTGGTGCATCACGGTGGCGTGCAGGTCGCGGACGTGGACGGGTTTTTCGGCCACGTTGTAGCTGAAGTCATCCGTCGCGCCGTAGGTGGTGCCCGGCTTGATGCCGCCACCGGCCATCCACATCGTAAAGCAGCGCGGATGATGATCACGACCGGCCTCCGGGCTGTCCCACTTGCCCTGACCCGCGACACCGCGCCCAAATTCGCCGCCCCAAATGACAAGCGTCTCGTCGAGCAGGCCGCGTTGCTTCAAATCTTTGATCAGCGCCGCGCTCGGCTGGTCGGTGTCGCGACAACGCGCGGTGCACCAGCTTGGCAAGCGGCTGTGATGATCCCAATCTGGATGGAAGAGCTGGATGAAGCGCACACCGCGCTCGGCAAGCCGACGTGCGAGGATGCAATTCGCCGCGTAACTGCCCGCACGCCGCGAATCCGGTCCATACATCTCGAAAACATGATCCGGCTCGTCGCTGAGGTCGGTGAGCTCCGGCACGCAGGCCTGCATGCGATAGGCCATTTCATACTGGCGGATGCGCGTGGTGATCTCTGGGTCCTGCGTTTGCTCAAAACGCATCTGATTCAGCTCCGCGAGCCCGTCGAGCATGCCACGACGCAAATGACGCGGCAGCCCCTCGGGGTCGCTGAGATACAAAACGGGGTCCTTCGAGTTCCGCAGCTTCACGCCTTGATAGCGGCTCGGGAGGAAACCACTGCCCCAGTAGTGATCGTAAAGCGGCTGGTCACTCGGTCGCTGCATCTTCGAGATCAGCACGAGGTAGTCCGGCAGGTTGCGGTTCATGCTGCCGAGGCCGTAGCTGATCCACGCGCCCATGCTCGGCCGGCCCGGAAGCTGGTGACCAGTCAAAAACTGCGTCATCGCCGGTGCGTGATTGATTTGATCCGTCGTCATCGACTTGATGAAGCACAAGTCATCCGCCACGCCCTGCAAATGCGGCAGCCACTCGCTAACCGTCGCGCCACTCTGGCCGCAGCGGCTGAATTTCGTGATGCCCGGCAGGATGAGCTGCTTCTGGTTCGCCGTCATCGTCGTGAGCCGCTGCCCCTGGCGCACACTCTCCGGCAGTTCTTTGCCCGCCCATTGCATCAGGCCCGGCTTGTGATCAAACAGCTCGATCTGCGACGGGCCGCCCGATTGCGTGAGGAAGATGACTCGCTTTGCCTTCGGCGCGAAATGCGGCAGATGCGGCAATCCGAGCACGTCTTGCTGCGCCATCGAGTTCAGCGCCATCGCGCCGACGGATACGCCGGTGCATTGGCCGAGGAAATAGCGGCGGGTGATATTGAGAGGTCCGTCGTTCATGATTCGCGATGCAGTTTGTAAGGATACACATTCCCGCTGTTCCACTGGCACACATACAGGTCGCCTTGCGTGTCCACGCAGACGTCGTGGCAGTTGTTGAAGACCGGCTGGTCTTGCAGCAGCACTTTGAGGCTGCCGTTTTCATACTCAGGGGCCTGCCCGCCGGGATTGGAGATCACTTTGTCATTCGCGTCCAGGATGGTCACAAAGCCGCGGCTCTGCCACATGCGGTAGTCGTTCGGCTTCGCGCCAAAGCAGACGCCGGAATACAGATTCGTGCCGTGGATGACCGGTCGGCTCACATACGCACCGGGCAGATACACGCCGCGCACATGCGTGCCGTCGAGCTTGAACCAGTTGAACTCATTGCGGACGCGTTCGGTGACGACGAGCAACGGCTCGCCGCCGCGCGAGTCGATGGCGACACCGTGCGCCTGCATGAACTTGCCCGGATTCGTCGGCTGCGTGCTCTTGCCGCCAAACTTCGAGATGAATTTGCCGTCCTTGTCGAAGCGCAGCACAAACTGCGAGCCGTAACCATCCGCGACGTAGATATCGCCATTCGGCGCGACGGCGCTTTCAGTCGGCGCGTAGGCCTCGATCGGCTTGTAGATGCCTGCTTTGACGGCGTGGGGCAGTTCGAGCACGATCTGGCCGTCGAGCGTGGCCTTCAGCACGCGGCCGGAGGTATCGCAGATGTAGAGATGACCGTCGTGGAAGGTCAAACCATGTGCGCCGCTCATGCCGAGCGTCCACTGACCGAGCAACGCGCCCTTCACGTCGTAGATGAGCACGTTGTTCTGCTTGTGATTCGTGAGCAGGAACAGGCGACCATCCGGCACCTGCACCATCTCATGGCAATCCTTCACCGGCGTCTTCGCCGCATCGGCCTGGCTCCAGAGTTTATCGACACGATAACGATGCGTGCCATGGCCGATGATCACGCCATGAAACTCCGGCGCGGTTTTCGCGAGCGTTTGGACAAACGGAGCCGCCAGCACGGCGGTGGTGAGAAATTGGCGGCGGGTTTTCATGGTTCGTTTTTTGTTGGTAAAAGGTTCGGGGTAAAAGATTTGGATCTCATTTTTTAACCCTAATCTTTTAACAGCTATTCATGGGTGATCGCTTCGTCGAGATTGAGCACCAAGGTGGCCACGAGAGCATGCGCGGCCATTTCGGGCGTAGTTTGGAGTTTGCGGGCGTCTTCGGGATGTTCGCGGTAGTGGGCCAAAGCGCGGTCGAGTTCGCGTTGGAGCACCGAAAGCTCTTTCGCGGTCGGTTCGCGGCTCAAAACAGCTTGGTAGAGCATCGGGAGCCGCTTTTCCGACGTCGAGGCCAGCATTCGCTTCGCGAGTTCTTGCGAGGCTTCCATGATCGTTTGGTCATTGAGCAAGGTGAGCGCCTGTAACGGTGTGTTCGTGCGTGACATCGACACCTCGCACACGCGACGTTGTGCACTATCAAAGAGAAAGGTCGGCGCGATGCTGCGACGCCAGAACGCATACAACGTGCGTCGATACTGCGCCGCGCCCTGGCTCGGTTCATAGGTGTAGCGGCCCATGAAAAGCTCCTCCCACACGCCTTCTGGCTGATGCGGCCGCACCGGTGGTCCGCCGAGCGCAGGGTTCAGCAAACCGGAGGAAGCGAGCGCGGCATCACGAATCATCCACGCAGGCAGACGAAAGCGTGGACCGCGTGACAGAAGAAGATTGGACGGATCAGACGAATTGGACCGATCTGAGCTCTGCTGATACGTCTCACTCGTCACGATGGTCTTGATGAGGCGCTTCACATCCCAGCCGTTCTCCATGAAATCCACCGCGAGCCAGTCGAGCAGTTCGGGGTGCGTCGGGCGCTGGCCTTGGAGGCCGAAATCATCCGGTGTGCGCACCAAACCGGCGCCGAAGAGCATCTGCCACACTTGATTGACGAACACGCGGGCCGTGAGCGGGTTCTCCTTGGACGTGATCCACTTCGCGAGGCCGATGCGATCCTTCGCGAGACTTTCCGGCCACGGCGCGATGGCCGCAGGAACACCGCGCGGCACCACATCGCCCTTTTTGTCCCAAACGCC
>CAXNGR010000174.1:0-7401 GCA_964201265.1 Verrucomicrobiaceae bacterium | reverse complement strand
ATGGCCGAGATCGAGAGCATGACCCCGCGCACCAGCCAATGGCGCGAAGGCGAGGAGATCCCCGAGAAGCACTGGATGTACTGGCTCGCCAAAAAGTTCTTCTTCAACGACTTCGGGGTGTATCGCGGACTGGAGAAGAAGCGTGGGGCATGAAGGGCAGGAACACGCCTTGCATGCATCAAGATTAGCGCATGGCGTGCTTTGCAGTGTTTTTGGAAAAGCGTCAGACTGGCCAAAAATAAAAGCACCTGAAGATTTACGGCGCAGGCGCGGCTTCGATGCTGATGCGGATGTCGTCGAAGAAGACGGGTTCTCCGGAGAAAGGGGTGGCCCAGATGGCACATTTACCCTGACCTTTGAGACCTTTGTCATCGTGTTTGATGAGCGCTTCGGCGGGTTCAACAGCATCGGCGGCCCAGGCTTTGCCGGTGATGCTCCAGGCATCGCCTTCGCCCTTTTTGGCCTCCAGCTTGACTTTCAGCCACGCGCCAGCGGTCCAAGTGAAGGGCACCGTGGCGATGGTTTGGTCGTTTTTGACGATTTCGAGGGCTTTTTTGGCCGGATTCACAAGCAGTCGATAACCGCTCATGCCGTGCACGCTGACGCCGAAACGCGGGGTGCTGCGTCCACGTTTGGTGGCAAAAATGCGCGCCTCAATACTGGCATTGCCAGAGGCGGAGATGGCTAGCTGGGCGCTAGCATCGGTGATGGGCGCGGGATCGACGACGATGGCCTTGTTACCCTCGTGCGAGGCGATCTTGAGGGTGCCATCGACGACGAAGACTTCTTTGGGCGGCTCCCCCTCGGCCCAGTCATCTGCCTTGATTTCGAAGGTCTGAAGCTGCTGGGCATGCAGTGAAAGTGCGGCGAGCAGGCTGGCGGCTAGAAGCAGTCGTTTCATGGTGGGACTGAAGCGAAACTGGTTCAGCGCACGGGTTCTTTCAGCAGCGCGAGCGCTTCGAGGGCGGACATGTCCTCATGAACGACGGCGGAGAGGCTGCGGGCGATTGCCCCCGGATTTTTATGCTGCCAGACATTGCGGCCAATAGCGATGCCTGCGGCACCTGCGTCCATGGCGTTTTCGACCATCTGTAGCAAGCCCGCGTCGTCACCCATGGCAGCACCGCCGAGGATGATGACCGGAACGAAGCTCTGGGCGACGATGCGGCGGAAATCATCGACCGTGCCGTTCGTCGGATACGGTGTCTTCACCACGTCCGCACCGAGTTCGGCGGCGAGACGGACGGCAAAGCTGACGTTTTCCACCGTGTATTTGTCCGGAGCACCGAGAGCGTAAGGAAGGGATTCGAGGATGACCGGGATGTCAGTGTCGAGGCTGAGACGGATGAGATCGGCACATTCCTGGAAATTATCCTTCTCATACGCGGACCAAGGATAGAGCATGTTCATCACAGCGTTGGCACCGACCATTTCGGCCTCTTCGACGCCGTAAACGCCGATGCTGCCAGCGCCTTCGCCCGTGGTGCGGGTGTTATAGACATCGGTGCGGAGGATGATCCCCTTGCCCGCGAGGCTGTCCGCGGCACGCAGGGCGACGCCAAGGTTCAGAACGTAGCCATCAACGAAGTCGTTGACCTGGTCGATGATCTGGAAGGGGTTTTCCAATCCGGGCACAGGAATGGCGCAGCCGTGGTCGATGGGAAGGATGACGGTCTTGCCGTCGCGAAAAAGGGCTTCGAGGTTTTCCTGGCGGTTCATAGAATAGAAAGTATGCACGTTTTCTTCGCCGTGATGATGGCGCGGCGCAAACTTAATTCTCAGGCTGGCCTGGGGTCAGCGAGCAATTCTCTGCGGCTGGCTTTTGACCTTTTCGATTTCGCGATTGGATCTGTCGATCTCACGCTCAAAGCGGGTTTTGTCGCGTTTGTATTCGCGAATGAGATCCACCGTCCAAAAAGCACCACTGAGGCTGGTGGCGAGCAGTAGGACAAAAAGCGTGAAACAGATGAATGACATCTGGGATTCCTGCACACGCCGCTCATCACGGTCTGAGTCCACATCCAAAACTCCCAGCAAATCCATCCACCACAGGCGCCAGACCCGTGGGTCACGGGCGATGTTCAGCGCCCAGAAGCTGATGAACAGCGCAAGAATGGAGGCGATGGCGAGACCAATGGGCATGCAGGGGATATAAATACCCAGGAAACTAGGTTCAATGGGTTTCCATCGAGTACCATTTCCGAGAGGAACGCAGACTTACCAATTTTTGATCCACTTGACCGCAATACTCGGGTCTTCCAGAGCATCGGAGGATGTTGATTGGATGTTTACTTCATCCTCTGCATACGACCATAGATCGTAGGTGCTGTTGACTGTTTCGACATTGGCCGCGTCTCCAGAACCGCCGGTAGTGGTAGTCGCTGGTGCTGCCTTAACGTATTGAAACGGCCTGCCAAAACCATCAATAAGCATGAAGGTCGAGTCACGACGGATGAACATGCTCTGAGGCATTTCTTTGAGTGTGATGTTTTTAATTTCACCTCCCACTGTTCTGCCATCCGAACTGCCGGGAGTCTCCCCATCTCCAGAGCCTGTGACCCCTTTGATCTGGTCATAGCCATCACCACTGAGTGCTTGGTACAAGCATGCGGCACCGCTCGTGTCATAGCTTTTACCAGGCAGTATTTCCACCATCTGACCACTATTCGCCGGTTCGGGATACTCGCCAAATTCGGTGTTATAGTTCTCCAGGGCAGACTTGGTCGCCTCAAAAGTGCCCGCGGTGAGGCGACGCTTCGAGGATCTCATGGCGTAGGTGTACCCGCCCATGGTCAGCCCAGCCAGGAGCGCGATGATGGTGATCACGATGAGCATCTCCACGAGAGTGAAGCCGCGTCGCAGATTGAATCCAAAGTGAGCCAGTTTCATGAAAGTCAGGTTTGAAGTTCTGAGTGATGATTAGCCTCCAGCACCGCCGCTGAGGTTCTTGATCACGTCGATCAGAGGCAGGAAGAGCGCCATGACGATGATACCAACCACAAGAGCCAGGATCACGATCATGAGCGGTTCCAGCATTGAGGTGAGGGCGGAAACGGAATTATCCACTTCATCCTCATAAACATCGGCAATTTTGAGGAGCATCTCGGGGAGTTGGCCGGTTTCCTCGCCGACATCGACCATGGAGATCACCATGGGGGGGAAAACACCGCTGGCCTCAAGTGGCGCGACCATGGACTCACCTTCTTTCACTGCGTCATGCACCTTGGTGATGGCGTCAGAAACGACGGTATTCCCAGCAGTGTCACGCGTGATGTTCAGCGCCTGAAGAATGGGCACACCAGAGGTGACGAGCGTTCCAAGAGTGCGGGTGAATCGGGAAATGGCGGTTTTGCGCTGCACGTCCCCGAAAAGAGGCATTTTGAGCTTGTAGCGGTCGATCCAGCGGCGTCCGCCTTTGGAGGCAGCAATCATGCGCCAGATGAGCACACCGCCAATGATGCCACCCAGGAGATACCATTTGTAATCGTACATGTTGCGGCTGAAGCCGATGACCCACTTGGTAAGCTCTGGAAGCTTGTCCTTACTGCCAAGCATATCCTCGAAGATCGTCTCAAATCGTGGAACGATGACCAGCATCAGGAAGACCATGATGGCGGACGCGATGCACATGACGATGATGGGGTAAACCATCGCCGCTACGACCTTGTTCTTGAGCTTCTGCGCCTTTTCCTGGTATTCAGCGAGACGGTTGAGGACGAGTTCGAGCACACCACCCAGCTCGCCTGCCTTGACCATGTTGATGTAAAGCTTGTTAAAGATGCGTGGATACTGCTGCAAGCTTTCGGAGAAGGTGCTGCCGGTCTGGACGTTTTCAGCCAGCGTGGTGATGGTGCCCTTCATGATGGGATGCGGCTCCTGACGACCAAGAACGGTGAGTCCTCGAAGCAGTGGCAGGCCAGAATCGATCAGTGTGGCTAGCTGGCGAGTGAAGACCATCAAGGTCTTGCTCTTCACTTTGGCATTGGCTCCCACCTTGACGACCTTGGACTTGCCTTTGGTGGAAGTTTTGGCGCGTTTCTTGATCGCGGCAGCCTGTCCCTGGCCTTCAGCAGCGACGCTGGTCGGATAGAGGCCGGTCTGACGGAGTTGGTTGATGGCATCGGCTTCGGAAGCGGCATCAAGGTCTCCGGTGGTTTCCTGGCCGTTTTGGTCCAGGGCGATGTAGTGAAACTTGGGCATAGGGACGTGTCTTGGAGGCGATTTTTGCAGTGGAGATATTCAGGATACCGGGAGGGCGGGTGTTCTGTCCATCAAATAATGAGTGAGAGAGCGCCTGGATTGGCGCGATGGGGATGCATGTACGCCATCAGGTGTATTTCAGGACTTCTTCGATGGTAGTAACCCCATCGTAAATGCTGCGTAGGCCGTCCTCGCGCAATGTCACCATGCCCAGCTCGATGGCTTTCTGCCTCAGGACGAGGGATGGCGCACGACCAGTGATCAACTCCCGGATCGGGTCTGTGACATCCAGCAGTTCGTAGATGCCTTTGCGGCCCTTGTAACCGCTGCCGCCGCAGACCGAGCAACCGGAACCGGTGTGGAAGTGCTTTCCACCAATGTCTTCAACGGATAGATTGAGCTGGTTGAGAACATGCAGGCTTGGCTCGTAGGGGGCGCGACAGGATTTGCAGATGGTGCGCAGCAAGCGCTGAGCGAGCACGCCTTCCAAGGTGGCAGCTACAAGGAACGGCTCGACGCCCATGTCCACCAAACGGGTGACGGCACCGGCGGAATCATTGGTGTGCAGGGTGCTGAGAACCAAGTGGCCTGTGAGCGATGCCTGGATGGCGATTTGCGCGGTTTCAAGGTCGCGCATCTCCCCCACCATGATGCGGTCGGGGTCCTGGCGGAGGAATGAGCGCAGCGCCTTGGCAAAGGTGAGACCCACGGCGTCATTGATCGGCACCTGCATGATGCCATCCAACTCATATTCGACGGGATCTTCAGCGGTGAGCAGCTTGGCGTCGATGGTGTTGATCTTGCGAAGGCAGGCGTAGAGGGTCGTCGTCTTGCCAGCACCAGTGGGGCCGGTGACGATGAAGATGCCGTTCGGCTTGTGAATCGTCTCCTCAATGTAGTTCCTCAAGCCTTCGCCCATGCCCAGGTCAGAGAGCTCAAGCTGGATGGAGGAGCGGTCCAGCACGCGAAGCACTACGGACTCTCCATGCTGAGTGGGCAGGGAGTTCACACGCATGTCCACCGATTTACCGCCGACGGTGGTCATGATGCGTCCATCCTGCGGGATTCGACGCTCGGCGATGTTCATGTTTGCCATGACTTTCACGCGAGAGATCACGGAAGTGGCTAGATGCACCGGCGGCGGGGCCATTTCATAGAGAGTACCGTCCACGCGGTAACGAATCTTGAACTCGCGCTCAAAGGGCTCGAAGTGAATGTCGCTCGCACGTTCTTTGATGGCCTGATGCATCACTAGATCGACGAATTTGACGATGGGAGCCGAGTTGGCCTCCGCTTCGGGAGAATTATCCTTCCCTCCGTTCTTGCCGAGATTGCCGAAGATCTCGTCAATGCTCGGCGCACCGCTGCCATAATGTTTTTCAATGAGCGTCTGCACCTGACTGCGTCTTGCGACGACCGGCACGATGGTTTTTTCCACGCCAAAACGCAGGTCTTCGACGAGCTGCGCATTGAGTGGATCGGTGAAGGCCACATGCAGCCCCTGGGCATCGAGCGTGATCGGAAAAGCACCGTAGAGCCGGGCCATACCCGCCGGAATGAGCGCCACCACCGAGGGGGGGGGCTCGAAGTTGTCGAGATCGAAATGATCCGCACCGAGTTCATCAGCTACTTGTGCCCAGAACTCATCCTCATTGGAGTAGATGCCGTAGTCGAGCAGCACCTGGACAATGTCCTTGCCGTTGTGGACGCTGTCCTGCTCGATGTCGTAGGCGACGCCTTTGTCGATCACGCCGCGGTTTTCGAGCATGTCTATCACATTCTGGGCTGTCATGGTCTTCGGAGGGGAATCGGATTCGTCTTGAAAAATGAGGGTGAAATCAGTCTGCGTCGGCCATGGTGGCCTCAATCACCTCTTCGGCAGTGGTCATGCCGGAGAGCACTTTGCGAACGCCGTCCTCGCGCAGGGTGCGCATGCCCAACTCGCGGGCGCGTTTGCGGAGCTGCGGAGTGGTCAGCTGCTGGTTGATCATGTTACGCACCTCATCATCGACCGTGAAAATCTCCACCAGCGACATGCGTCCGCGGTAGCCGCCCTGGCGGCACTTGTTGCAACCGTTCGGCCCCATGATGGTGGCCTCGGCCAGTTGGGAGACCTCCAGTCCAAGGGAGCGCAACTCGCGGTCATTGAGGGCAGAGGGGGTTTTGCAGTCTCCGCAGAGCTTACGCACTAGGCGCTGGGCCTCAATGGCGCGCACGGCGGAGGCAATGAGGAAGGGTTTGACGCCAATGTCCGCGAGACGAGCCACAGCACTTGGCGCGTCATTGGTGTGCAGGGTGGAGAAGACCAAGTGTCCGGTCAGAGAAGCCTGAATGGCGATGGAGGCGGTCTCAAGGTCACGAATTTCCCCCAGCATGATGATGTTAGGTGCCTGACGCAGCATGGCGCGAAGAGCAGCGGCGAAGGTCATGCCCACATCCTCTTTCACCATCACTTGGTTGATGCCTGCCAGCTCATATTCGACCGGATCTTCCACCGTGATGATCTTGCGGTCCGGGCGGTTGATGAAATTAAGGCAGGCGTAGAGCGTGGTGGTCTTGCCCGAACCAGTCGGCCCCGTCACCAGAATAATGCCATCCGGCAGAGTGATCAGACGCTCAAACGCGGCCTGATCATCACTAAGGAAGCCGAGATCCACTAGACCGAGGCGCAGACTGCTCTTGTCCAGCACACGCATGACCACGCTTTCACCGTTGTTCGTCGGGATGATCGACACACGCATGTCGATTTCCTTGTCATTGTAAGACATCTGGATGCGGCCATCCTGGGGAACTCGCTTTTCGTCGAGCTGCATCGAGCCAGTCATGATCTTAATGCGACCGATGATGGCGGAATGAAGTCGTTTCGGATGATGCTCCACATCCACGAGCACGCCATCCATGCGGTAACGCACACGAATGTCCTTCTCCAGCGGTTCCACGTGAATGTCGGACGCCTTGTTCTTGAACGCCTCCATCAGCAGGTTCGTCACCAGCTTGATGACCGGCGCATCTTCATCCGCCGCCGTGCCGTCCATGTTCTTGGCTTTCGGCGTCCCCATGACAGCCTCGTTGCCGTAAAGATTGGCCTGGAGCGTCTTGATCAGCGCTGGAGTGGAGCAGAAAAACTCCAATTCCGGCTGCAACACATGCGGCAGCGCGTCCAGCGTCTCGAAGTCAAACGGGTCGGAGATAACGATCTGA
>CAXNGR010000173.1:0-7408 GCA_964201265.1 Verrucomicrobiaceae bacterium | reverse complement strand
CACCCGTCTCTTCAAGTCCCACGGTGCCGTCACCGTCAAGGCCGCCAAGTAATCCCTGAAGCACTGAGCACTCCGATGTCCATCCGCACCTCCATTAGCCGGTTCACCCTCTCACTGCTTCTCGCGGTGGGCGTGGCTGGCGTGCGTGCGGATGACCGTCTGGAATTGCAAGAATTGCATACCACCCTCCAAGTGGCGGCGGCGAAGATTCAGGCTCTTGAAGGCCAGATCAACGCCTCCAAGGACAAAAGCGACGCACTGGCCCAAAGCGCCGCTGCCGCCAACGCCGAAAGCAACGAGTTGAAGGATCGCTATGAAAAGCTGCGCGGTCTGCTTGAAGGCCTCGGAGTGGGTGCTCTCGAAAACTCCAAGGACCAGACACAAGAGCGTCTGCTCGCAGCTCTTAGCGACCTGCGCATCATGAAAGAGCAGCGCGACACCCTTGCTGCAGCCTTAATTGAAGTGGCTGAGGCCGGGATGGGTTTGATGAATGCGGCTCCGAACGCCGATCCAGCCGCCAAGGATCGCGTCAACAAATCGATTACCCAGGCAGATGCCGCTCTCGTCAAAGCAGACGGCGGTCAGGATCAGCAGGCTGCTGGCGATCTCCAAAGTGCCCGTGTGGTCAGCTTTAAGACGGAACTAGGCATCGCCGTCCTCTCCATCGGTGCCAAGGACGGTGTGAAACCCGGCATGCCTTTTGAAATTTACCGTGAGGATAAGCCCATCGCGAAAGTCCTCATCACCGAAGTCCGCAACTCTGTCTGTGGTGCCGTGGTCCAAGAACTGGCCAGCAACAGCGACCCCGTCCGTGTGGGCGACCGGGGCCGTGTCGATCTCAACAAATCCCTCTAAAGAAGCAGCAAGTCTCGAACCCTCCGATTTATGTCCGTCCGTTCCGTCCTTAAATACGCCAGGATCTCCTCGCAGAAAGCCCGTCAGGTCACTCGTGCCATTACCGGCATGCCAGTCTCCCAGGCGCTCAGCGTTCTCGACTTCACTCCAAAGAAAGCCGCCTTCCTCGTGGGCAAGACTCTCCGCTCCGCCATCGCGAACGCAGAGAACAACCATGAGCAGGATGCCTCCGAGTTCATCGTCGAATCCGCCATTGCCACACCTGGCCCAGCCCTTGCCCGCATCATGCCACGCGCCCGTGGCTCGGCCTCCCCGATCAAGAAGCGCATGACCCACATCACTGTGATCATTGGCGCTCCCAAGGTTGAAGAAGCGGCTGAAGGTGCCAAGAAAGCTCCAAAGTCTGCCCGCCGTGACGCGCCTGCCAAAAAGAAGGCCGCCAAAACCAAAGAAATTTCCGAATAACCGCCTCCGAACCGCACCTCCGCATTTTATGGGACAGAAAGTAAATCCAATCGGCTTCCGCCTCGCAGTCACCAAAGACTGGCGCTCCAAATGGTACGCTCCTGAGAAGGAATATGCCGATTCGCTTCATAGCGACCTCGCCATCCGCGCTTACCTGAAGGAAAAGCTCATGCAGGCGGCCATTTCCAAGATCGTCATCGAGCGCGCCTGGAACCAGGTCCGCGTGACGCTACACACTGCCCGTCCGGGCCTCGTCATCGGTCGCAAAGGCCAGGAAATTGACGTGATGAGCCAAAAGGTTTCCGAAATGTGCGGTGGTAAGCAGGTGAAGATCGACATCTTCGAGATCAAACAACCTGAGCTTGATGCCCAGCTCGTTGCCGAGGCCGTCGCCGTTCAGCTTGAGCGCCGTATTTCCTTCCGCCGCGCCATGAAGCGCTCCGTGCAGACTGCCATGGACATGGGTGCCGACGGTATCCGCCTCCGCTGCGCCGGTCGTCTCGGTGGTGCTGACATCGCCCGTGCCGAATGGTACCGCCAGGGCAAGGTGCCTCTCCAGACCCTGCGTATTCCAATCGACTATGGCTTTGCTGAAGCCCGCACCGTTTACGGTATCATCGGTGTGAAGTGCTGGATGAACCGTGGCAATGCCCCTGAAGGTGTCTCCCGTCCTTCCGGCGACCGTCGTCCGCGCAACAACGACCGTGGTGACCGTCGTCCTGGTGCTCCTGGCCCTCGTGGCGGAGACCGTGGTCGTGGTCAGGGCGGTGGTGGCGGCGGCTATGGTGCTCCCGCCCCGTCTCCTGCGCCTGCCCAGGCATGATCTGATCCCACTTTTGAATTAACCCCCTTTCACCGGACCTAGACCTATGGCCCTTCTACCCAGCAGAGTAAAATTTCGCAAGCAACAGCGCGGCAACCGCGGCGGCAATGCCACCAGCGGCAACAAGCTCGACTTTGGCGAGTTCGGACTCCAGACCCTTGAGCGTGGCTGGATCAAAAACATCCACATTGAAGCCTGCCGCGTCGCCATCACACGCTTCCTGAAGCGCAAGGGCAAGGTTTTCGTTCGTATCTTCCCGCACAAGCCTGTGACACAGCGCCCACCGGAAGTCCGAATGGGTAAAGGTAAGGGTTCTCCAGAATTCTGGGTCGCCGTTGTCCTTCCAGGCCACATGCTGTTTGAAATCTCCGGCGTGAACGAGGCCACCGCTCGTGAGGCCTGCCGTCTGGCCGCTACGAAGCTCGGTCTCCGTTGCCGCTTCGTTACCCGCGAAAGCCTGCACAAATAACACCCCTGCGAACTGAATTTATGAAGATCAAAGAACTCCGTGAATCCTCTGTGGAAGAACTTTCCGCACGTCGTCGCGAACTGAAGCAGGAAGCCCTCAATCTGCGCATCCAGCAGAGCGCCGGCGGCGGCCAGCTTGAAAATCCAGCGCGTCTGACCCACATCCGCAAGGAAATCGCCCGCATCGAAACCATCATTACCGAGCGCTCCCGCGCCGTCGCTGCCAAAAAGGCTGCCTGATCCCGGATCACCCCCCTGAAGCATTTTTAATATCATGAGCGAGTCCACCGCAGCAGCCCCTGCCGCCCCCGAGAAGAAAACCGTGCGCAAAACGCGCGTCGGTGTCGTGGTGTCCGATAAAATGACGAAGACCATCGTCGTTGAGGTCGAGCGCCGCGTTCCCCATCCGCAGTTCAAGAAAATCGTGCGCAAAACCTCCAAGTTTTATGCTCATGATGAGAGCGAACAGGCCAAGGAAGGTGACAAAGTGCTCATTGCTGAGACCCGTCCGCTCTCGAAGCTGAAGCGCTGGGAACTGGTGGAAGTGCAGAAGCACTAAGCCGTTTAATTTTTTTCAAACACGAACTCTTAGAAGGAGAAACAGCTTATGTTGCAAATGGAGTCCTCAATCCCGGTGGCTGACAACACCGGAGCCCGCTTGGCCACGATGATCGGCGTGCTCGGCAAGAAAAACACCCGCTTCGCATACGTCGGTGACATCATCACCGCCCACGTCCGCGAATCCACCCCGACCGCCGCCGTCAAGAAGGGCGAAGTCGTCCGCGCCGTGATCGTCCGCACCTCGCACCCGATCCGACGCACTGATGGTTCGATCCTGCGCTTCGACAAGAACGCCATGGTCATCATCGACAAGGACAACAATCCGCGTGGCACCCGTATCTTCGGCCCCGTGGCGCGCGAGTTGCGCGACAAGAACTTCATGAAGATCGTCTCCCTCGCCCCCGAAGTGCTGTAATATCATGAGCCGAATCAAGACCCACGTCAAAAAAGGCGACACAGTCGTCGTCATCTCCGGTGCCGCGAAAGGTGCCCAAGGCACCGTGCTTGAGGTGCAGCCTTCCAAGAGCCGCGTCCTCGTCGAGGGCGTCCGTATGATCAAGAAGGCCATCAAGCCTACGCAGCAGAATCAGAACGGTGGCTTCCAGGAAAAAGAAGGCCCCATTCACATCTCAAACGTCAAGCGCGTGGACGCGCCTGCAAAGACAGCGAAAAAGAAAGTTGCGAAGAAGAAGGTGAAAGCCTAAATCCCCGCCCCCCATTTGCCTCCCCCCTTGATCCCGTGCCACTAACGGCCCGGGCGGCGAGGGAAAGGCGGCACAGCCCGAAACTGAATCATGGAACACACCCTCCAGACCCTCTACAAACAGAAGCGCACCGAACTGCAGACGCAGCTTGGCCTCACCAATATCCACGAAGTCCCCAAGCTTGAAAAAATCGTCGTTAACTGCTCAGTCGGCAGCCAAGGCGAGCGCAAGCAGGCCATGGAAGACGCGGTGAACGAAGTCACCCTCATCACAGGCCAGAAGCCCATCATCACCAAGAGCAAGAAGGCCATCGCCAACTTCAAACTTCGTGAAGGTGAAAATATCGGTGTTAAGGTGACCCTTCGCGGAGGCAAGATGTATGACTTCATGATGCGCCTCGTGCGCACCGCCATCCCACGCATTCGTGACTTCCGTGGTATCGCCCCGCGTTCCTTTGACGGTCGTGGCAACTACACACTCGGCGTTTCCGACCAGTCCATCTTCCCTGAGATCGAGCTCGATAAAATCAAGCGCCCCCTCGGCTTCGACATCACTTTCGTCACCAGCACCAACAATGACGATCATGCCCGTGAGATGCTGCGTGCGCTCGGCATGCCATTCCGCATCCGCACCGCTCAGCCCAAGCAAGATGGCTCCGAAGCTGCCGCTTAACCCGAACCGATTTTATCCAGCGTCATGAACGACCCGATTTCAGATTTTCTCACGCGCATCCGCAATGCTTGCTCCGCCCAGCAGGAGCAGGTGTTCATCCCCTTCAGCAAGATGAAGGCGGAGCTCTCCCGCATCCTTCATGAAGAAGGCTACATCTGGGGCTACGAGGTGGACACCAACACCACTCATCCGCGCCTCAAGCTCAAGCTCAAGTATCAGGACAAGGCTCCTGTCATCCGCAAGATTGACCGCGTCAGCAAGCCTGGTCTGCGCAAATACGTCGGCCATGACGAGATCCCCCGTGTGCTCGGCGGTCTCGGCATTTCCATCCTTTCCACCCCGCGTGGCATCATGACCGGTGCCAAGGCCCGCAAGGCCAATGTGGGTGGCGAACTTCTCGCCACCATCTGGTAAACCTTCAATCCGTCACAACCCTCATGTCACGCGTAGGCAAACAAGTCATCACCATTCCAGATAAGGTCAGCGTCAACCTAGGCGCAGACCGGGTCGTCCAAGTCAAGGGACCCAAGGGCGAACTCGCCTGGCCTCTTCCCCTCGGCGTCAACGTCGCCACGGAGTCCAGTCAGATCAACGTCACCCGCGAGTCCGAAGATCGCCGTGTGCGTGCCCTTCACGGCACCACCCAGCGCCTGATCACCAACATGATCGTCGGCGTCAGCCAAGGCTACACTCGCAACCTCGAGATCCACGGCGTCGGTTTCCGCGCCACGGTCAAAGGCAGCCACATCGACCTCCAGCTCGGCCAATCCCATGACCGACTGCACCCCATTCCGAAAGGCGTGAAGGTCACGGTCACGGAAAACACCAAGATCGCCATCGAAGGCATCGACAAGCAGATCGTCGGCCAGCTTGCCGCTGACATCCGCTCTTACTACCCACCAGAGCCTTACAAGGCCAAGGGCGTCCGCTATGCGGGCGAACACATCCGCCGCAAGGCCGGCAAGTCCGTCAAGTAATCCCAGGAGACACCCATCATGGCCCTCACCAATCGCAAAGACATCCGCGCCCGTATCCACAAGCGCATCCGCCGCAAGCTCAGCGGCACTGCCGAGCGCCCCCGCCTCGCTGTGTATTTCTCCAACACGAACGTTTACGCTCAGGTCATCGACGATGCTGCTGGCAAGACGATCGTTTCGGCCTCCACCAAGGAAAAAGGTTACGGCGCTGGCAAGGCCAACGTCGAGAACGCCACCAAGGTCGGTGCTCTCCTCGCCGAGCGCGCCATGGCCAAGAACATCACCGAAGTGGTCTTCGACCGCGCTGGTTTCATCTATCACGGCAAGGTCAAAGCCCTCGCCGACGCCGCCCGTGAAAAGGGCCTGAAATTCTAATCCACCCGCATCCTTTTCTATTATGGCTGATGAAACAGTAGTTACCGAGACCGAAGCGGCACTTGTCGTCGAGGCTCCGACCCCAACCCCATCTTCCGCCCCCGCTCCTTCTTATGGCGGCTTCCGTGGTCGTGATGACCGTGCTCCACGCGAAGTGGATGGCGTTGAAAAAGTCGTTCATATCAATCGTTGCGCCAAGGTCGTCAAAGGCGGTCGCCGCTTCAGCTTCAGTGCCCTCGTCGTCTCTGGCGATACTAAGGGCAAGGTCGGCTGGGGATTTGGCAAAGCCAACGAAGTGTCCGATGCGATCAAGAAGGCCACCGAGGCCTCCCGCAAGAACCGTTTCTCCGTCCATCTCAAGGAGAGCACCATTCCTCATGAAGTCACCGGTGCCCACGGCGGCGGTTTCATCATGCTGAAGCCAGCCACGGCTGGTACCGGCATCATCGCCGGTGGCGGTGCCCGCGCTGTGCTTGAAGCAGCCGGTGTGAAAGACGTGATCGGCAAGTCTCTCGGCTCCAGCAATCACGCCAACGTCGTCAAGGCCACGCTCGCTGCCCTCGGCGCCCTGCGTCCGGCAGACGAAATCCTCCGCGCCCGCGGCAAGGAGATCAAAGAGCGCAAGGCGCTCTAAACATTGAACTCTGAACAACGAATTTTCCCACTCGAATGAGACTCCAAGACGTCAAACCCCGCCCCGGTGCTAAGAAGCGCCGCAAGCGCATCGGCTGCGGCGAAAGCTCCGGCCACGGCAAAACCTCCGGCAAAGGCAATAAAGGTCAGATGGCCCGCGCAGGACGTGGCATCCGCCCAGGCTTTGAAGGCGGTCAGATGCCGATGCATCGCCGTCTCCCCAAGAAGGGCTTTAACAACACCGCTTTCCAGGACTTCATCGAAGTCGTGAACGTGGGTGAACTCAACGAAGCTTTCCAGGACGGTGCCGTCATCAACGAAGCCGCTCTTCGTGAAGTTGGACTCGTCAGCCGCAAGGCCGACGTCATCAAGATCCTCGGCACCGGCGATCTCACCGTCAAACTCACCATCCAGGGCGCGAAAGTCAGCGCCACGGCCCGTGAAAAAATCGAAAAGGCCGGCGGTTCCATCGCCGCCTGATTTTCCCTGACCCCAACCGCTTGATGGGCCGGTCCCCGCGCAGCTTCGATGCTGCCAGGATAACCGGCCCGTTTTTGCTTATCCGCC
Organism: Verrucomicrobiaceae bacterium; assembly: GCA_964201265.1. Taxonomy (GTDB): domain Bacteria; phylum Verrucomicrobiota; class Verrucomicrobiia; order Verrucomicrobiales; family Verrucomicrobiaceae; genus Prosthecobacter. The sequence continues at coordinate 308 of CAXNGR010000173.1, read as the reverse complement.
TCCTCCCATGATCTCCGCCTTCGCCAACAGCTTCAAAGTCCCGGAACTTCGCTCGCGCATCCTTTTCACGCTGGCGATGATCGTCATCGTCCGCATCGGCACCTCCATCACGCTTCCTGGCGTCGATCCTGCCGTCCTCGGTGAATGGATCAACAACAAGGCGGGGGACAACGCCTCCGGTGCCGCCCTGGTCGCTGCCTTGCTCAACATCTTCAGCGGTGGTGGCATGCAGAACGTCGCCATCTTCGCTCTGGGCATCATGCCCTACATCAGCGCCAGCATCATGCTGCAGCTCCTCACCGCCGTGT
>CAXNGR010000172.1:0-7417 GCA_964201265.1 Verrucomicrobiaceae bacterium | reverse complement strand
GCGCATGAAATTCAACCACCTTGCCGCCGCATCCTTCCTCCTGCTCCTTTCCACCGCCGCTCAGGCACAAACTCCCGCTCCTGCCGCCAAACCGGCCGCGCCTGCGGTGAAAATGCCGCCGCAGCCGCCAGATGTGGCGGCGCAGAAGTTTGGCCCCGATGGCAAGGTGAACCCCGGCTTCGCGGCCTCGCATGAGCGCTTCGTCAAAATCGCCCAGGAAGGCAAGGCGCAGCTCGTGTTTCTGGGGGACTCCATCACCGCAGGCTGGGGCAGCAAAAAGGAGATCTGGGACAAGGCCTTCGGCCAATACACGCCCGCGAACTTCGGCATCGGCGGCGACCGCACGCAGCATGTGCTCTGGCGCATCACGAATGGCGAGCTGGATGGCATCAAACCCAAGGCCGTGGTGCTCATGATCGGCACGAACAACTCCGGGCAGGATTCGGCGGAAGGCATCGCCAAGGGCGTCACGGTCATCGTCGAAACCATCCGCGCCAAGCAGCCGCAGGCCAAGCTTCTGCTGCTGGCCGTGTTCCCACGGGGTGAAAAAGCCAGCCCCAATCCGGGCCGTGACAAATTGAAGCAGGTCAACGCCGTCATCGCCAAGCTCGACGACGGTCAGAACGTCCACTTCCTCGACATCGGCGATAAATTCCTCCAGCCCGACGGCTCTCTGACCAAGGAGATCATGCCGGACTTCCTGCATCTCTCCGCCGCCGGTTACCAGATCTGGGCAGATGCCATCAGCCCCAAGCTGGCCGAACTCATGAAGTAAGCTGCGGGGGCTTCCTCAGAGCGAGGGGGAGGGCTGATGAAGTGAGATGTGAGAAGTCAGATGTCAGATGCGGCGTTACGCCCGGCGACACCTCTCACCTCTCACCTCTCACCTCTCACCTCGATAACCATTTCCGCAGGCAGGGACTCAGAGGCTCATCGGTATTTTCGAGGCCTCAACGGAGAGCGCAGGCGGGATGACGCGGCGGAAGTCGTCGAGGCTGACGGGCTTGGTGAGGAAGGCGTTCATGCCGACCTCACGGCACTCTTCTTTCACACCGGTGAGGGCGTGGCCGGTCATGGCGATGATGGCGGGCTGGTGCTTGAGCTGGAAATTTCCCCGGATGCGGCGGGTGGCCTCAATGCCGCCCATGATGGGCATCTGCAAGTCCATGAAGACGATGTCGTAACTGCCCTGGGCGGACATTTCGACGGCCTCCGCGCCATTGTTGGCGATGTCGATCTTGGTGTAACCGAGACGCTGCATGAGCATGACGGCGATCTTCTGGTTCAAAGGCTGGTCCTCGACGAGCAGGAGGCGCGCTGGGTGCTGGCTGGCGAAGTTATTGGCCTCTGCCTTGGCCGCGTTGGCGATGGCGCGGTTGGTGGAGCTGGAGACTTGGGCATCATGCCCACCGGAGGCGGCGTGGGAGCCTGCGGTGTTCGGGGCTGAGGCGGGAGCCGGTGCAAAGCTCTGGACGGCAGGCTGGGCAGCGTGCTGTGGCGTCCCCATAGGCTGAGGCTGCAACATCGACTGCTGCGGGTAGGGGGCGGCAGGGGCGAAGCCCTGCGGCATCATCATCTGCGCGGGGGCCGCCTGCATGACCGGAGCCGCCGCCGGGCGAAGCATCGGCATGCCCTGGGGCGCGAGCATCGGTGAAACTGGCGCGGTGGCCGCCACGACGACGCGGCGTGGCATGCGGTACAGCTCAGACATGCTGCGCAGGAGATCGCGACGCTTGATCGGTTTGGAAAGTCGGAGATGGCGACTGCCGGGCGGTGGAGCGAAACGATCACGGTCCAGCTTGGCGTTCGTGATGGACATGAGCGTGACGATGGCGGTGCCACGGACGGCGGCAGCATTGAGCAGCGGCTGAGCCTCCTCCTGGCGCAGGCAGGAAACGTCGAGGATGAATAGACCCGCCTCCTCGATTTGGTTTTCCAGCTCAAAGACAGATTTTTCACGCAGGAGGGTGACGCTCATGCCCCATTGCATGAGGGATTGGTTCAGCACCTGAAGCGTGGTGGGATGAGCACTGAAAATGGTGACGGGCCTGCCTTTGACGACATCGAGCCAGACTAGCTCCTCCTCACGGGACTCATCATCTGCGGCGACCTGGAGCGGCAGTTCGAAGAAGAAGTCAGAGCCTTTGCCCTCCTCGCTGATGACGCTGATCTCACCGCCCATGATTTTCACGAGCTTCTTGGAAATGGCGAGGCCTAGGCCAGTGCCGCCGTATTTGCGCGTGGTGGAGGCGTCGGCCTGGTTAAAGGCCTGGAACAACTGGCCAATTTTATCGGCTGAAATGCCGATGCCCGTGTCACGCACCGAGAAATGCAGCACCGTTTGATCGCCCATCGAGGTCTGGCGTGTGACTTGGCGGACGAGCAGGAGGATTTCCCCCTTCTCGGTGAATTTGATGGCGTTGCCAACGAGGTTGACGAGCACCTGCTTGATGCGCTGGAAGTCGCCGATGACCCGGCGCGGCAGGGCGGCGTCGAGATGGACGTTGAGCTCGATGTTTTTCTCGGCGGCCTTGTGGGAGAAGACGTCGGTGGTATCGCCGAGGAGCTTTTCGAGATCGACGGGGATTTTCTCGATGTCCATCTTGGCAGACTCGAGCTTGGAGAAGTCGAGGATGTCATTGATGACGTGAAGCAAGGACTCGCCGCTGGAGCGGATCATACGGACAAGCTCCTCCTGCTCCTCTTCCAGCCCCATCTCGATGAGGAGGCTGGTGGTGCCGATGATGCCATTCATCGGCGTGCGGATCTCATGGCTCATGTTGGCAAGGAAGTTGCCCTTGGCCGCAGTGGCTACCTCAGCTTGGCGCTTGGCACCCTCGTACTCGATGAGTAACGCGTGCTTGCGATGATCCTCGTCTCGGATGTGCTCGATCATGGTGTTGAACTCCGCCTGCACGAGGTCGAGATCATCACCACCGCTAGCGGGGACGCGGATGTTCAAATTTCCAGCGCGCATGGCGCGGAAGGCGTTCACCAGGGCACTGGTTTTCACGGTGATGCCACGCCCGATGAAGTAAAAGCCGAGAACAGCGAAGGCGAGGCCGGCGCAGGCTCCGAACACCGGCACCACGAGGCGCTGGTTGTTCATCAGATGACGCAACTGCACCAACGGCTGACGGGCGATGAACGCCCCAGCGACACGCCCCTCACGCCCATAGAGCGGCGTGGCACTGATGAGCCAATGATCGCCGCCATTGACCTCCAGGTCGCGATTGTCACTGGTGTCGTCAATAACCAGGCTGGTGCCGGCCATGACGCGGTAGATGAGTCTGTCCATGTGAGATGCATCAGGCTCCTGAGCCATGCATTTCGGACAGATGGGCAAAATGGAAATCGGCGGGGATTTGACGACCGGGGCACCAACGCCTCCCGTTTGACGCGGGGCCACCACTTCGACCTCAAGGCCGAGATTTTGCAGTGCGGGCGGAATTTCCACCGTCTGGAGCCGCATGCGCATGCGGGTCTCGTTTTCCCAGTTCAACGGAGCCACGCCGGTGAGCTCGCCGTCTGAAAGCGCCTGCCGGTTAAGCTCCATCTGCCCAGCAAGGGCGACAGCACCGAGATACGAGTTCTGCACGAACCGCAGCGTGATGAATTCCTGCCAGACGAAGCCGGACGCCGTGGCTCCAGCGCCGACGAGCACGGCAAACATGCCCATGACCGTGAAGCGGTTGGCAATCTGGAAATTGAGCCTCATGACGCGGCTTCAACGGAGTATGAGGTTCCAAACGCTGCCGCTTCGTTCCCCTGCGCCATGGCCCGGCGCACGGAAACACCGAGTGTCTCAAGATTGAAGGGCTTGTGCAGCACATCCACAAAACCGATGGCCTGGCACAGCTCCCGCACATCCTCCTGAAAATAGCCGCTACAGGCGATGACAGGCAGCGCAGGGTCACAGGCGCGCAGCCACTCCAGCACTTCAAAGCCAGAGGCGCCGCCAGGCATGGTCAGGTCCAAAATCGCCACCGTGACGCGCTCTCCGGTCTCAAGACCATGACGAACGAGCGCCACTGCCTCCTCGCCCGTGCGGGCGGCGAGGGTTTCAAAACAATGCGCCTCAAGCACGGCCTTGCCCACGGCAAGGACATGCGGCTCGTCATCAACAATCAGCACGCGAACCGTCGCGCGTGTGGCGAACTCACGAGGAAGTAGCTGGGAGGTCTGGGACATGGCAGTCGCGGTGGTTGAGTAGGTTGGGCTGAAAAGGGACATCACATTGCGGTGTAGCTGAGGCACTTGATCTCATCGAGCGAGGTATGGCCGCCGATGACCTGTTGCAGGCCTTCTTGATAAAGAGAGCGGAAGCCGTTCTTGAAAGCAGCGGCGCGCATGGCGCTGAGCGGCGCACCTTCCTCCACGAGATCTCGCAGTTCGTTGTTCACCTCACACAGCTCCATGAGGGCCACGCGCCCGGCGTAGCCGGTGCCGTGGCACTCGTCACAGCCACGAGCGGTGTAGATCGGCGTGGTGATCGGCTGGGTGATGACGGCTTGCCGCGCCATCAGCTCCTGCACGTCCTGGGGCACCTGCATGGGCTGCTTGCAGTAGGCACAAAGACGGCGAGCGAGACGTTGTGCCTGGCTGAGGGCCAGAGAATCCGCCAGCAGGTATTTTTCCACGCCCATGGAAAGAAGACGTGACACAGCACGCAGCGAGTCGTTGGCGTGGAGCGTGGTGAGCACCAAGTGACCGGTGAGCGAGGCGTTCACCGCCGCCATGGCGGTTTCCGCATCGCGTGATTCACCGATGAGGATGATGTCCGGGTCAGCACGGAGCAGGGCGCGCAGGCCGTTGGCAAAGTCGAGGCCACGGGCATTGTTCGTCTGTGTCTGGTTGATGCCCTCGATTTCGTATTCGATGGGGTCTTCGATGGTCTGGATGTTCACGCCCTCGTCGTTCACGCTATTGAGCAGCGCGTAGAGCGTGGTCGTTTTACCGGAACCGGTGGGTCCGGTGACGAGCACCAGCCCCTGATCCCGCTGCATGGTGCGCGTGAGAATTTCGATCTGTCGCTGCGAGAGATTGAAGTCCGAGAGGCGCTTCACGCCGTCCTGCTTGTCCAGGAAACGCATGATGACCTTCTGGAACTCACGCCGCGTGGGAATGGCGGCGACACGCACATCCACGCGACGGCGTCCGACGGAAAGCGCCATGCGGCCGTCCTGGCATTCCGCGCGGCTCTGGTTCATGCCAGCGTAATTTTTCAGCAGAGCCACAAAGCGGTTCAACTGGCTCTCCGGTGCCGTCATGATCGTCTTCATGGTGCCGTCCATGCGGGCGCGGAAGCGGGTGAAGCTGTAGAACTTCTCCAAATGAAGGTCAGATGCCCGGCAGCGAATGGCTGTGAACAGTGCCCACTGCACCAACTGCTCCGGCTCATGGTTGGGGTTCTGCGGATTGATCCGCGCCATGTCCTCCGGTGAAATTTCCACCACCGTGGCATCATCGGCCACGGTAAGCGTCGCGCCGTCGATGGAAGCCACTGCGCCTGGGTCAAAGGTGGCACCGGCACGGTTGATCGCCTCGCGAATACCGGCCAGGTCGGCCATGACCGGCACGATTTTCACCGGCGGATTGCCCATGGAGAGCCATTCGTCCTCAAAGGCATAGCAGTCGCTACTCTCGCTCAGCAGGAAGACGACGTGCTTGCCGATGTACAGAGGATAAACGCTGTGGCGCTCTAGCAGCGGGATGGGAAAAAAGGTCTGCCGCTGGGCCTCGGTGGCGCTGTAAACAAAGGTCCGCCCCCCGCTGACGAGATGCTGCAAGGCCACGCCCATGTTGCGCTGGACCACGTTGAAATGCGTGATCCCCAGCGTGTCTGATTTACCTTTCTGCGCCTCGTAGAAGCCTTTGAGCTTGGTGATTTCCGGGGGCTCGTAGGGGTAGTTTTCCAGCAGCCAGTTGAACGTGCCCTCCAGGCCCAGGTCGGCGAACACCGGCGGCTGGAGCTGCTCCATGTTGTTCGACTGCGAGATCGGCATCTGGCCGAAGCGCTGCACCAGATCTTTGCGCGTGTTTTGATATTGCTCCGGCGTGACGATCACGCGGATGGTCAAAAACGGCGGCACCCCCCATAAATCCCCAGCCTTCGGGTTGTGATGCGCCATGACCAGCAGCGGCCCGATGTTCGTCACCGGCAGCCAGGGATCAGCCACATAGGGCACGCGTCCCAGCTTGCGGATGAGCCGCTCCGCGTCGGGGGAGCAGCTCTCACGCAGCAGCGTCACCGGCAGCATGGTGTATTGAAGCGCCAAGCCCTCAATGGAAAGGATCGCCGCGTGCCGAGCCTCAATTGTCGCGTTTGGCGGATTACTCGCAGCACCAAAGGATTTGGGTGTGTGAGAGGCCGGGATTTGGAGAGTGGCAGGCATGTGAGAGCGGCTTGGGGGGAGTGCGGGCTGGCTCAGCGCCCCGCCATTTGAAAATTCGGCGGGAACTCAAAGGCCTCGGTGAAATCCGTGCCTTCAAAATTCATCAGCAGCCCTGTGCCTGCGGCACCGGGCTTGAGCAGGGTGTAATTTTTCCCAGTCCAGCGCAGGCGGTACACATCCTTGGAGCTGCTGATCACCGGATTGTAGCTCGGGTCGATGTAGGGGGAGCCAAACTTGGCCCGGTCGATGTCAGGATCGCGGTATTGCAGCGTGCGCAGGATCACCATCTCATCCGCGCCGGAGCTGTTCATGGGATTGAACAGCATCTCATAGTTCTGCTGGGCAAAACGATGCAGCGCTTGGTTCAGCATCTCCTGCCGCTCAGCCGCCAGCGCGTCCTTAGCCCCGCCAAGGAAATGGTTCATGCCACCCACCGTGATGCCTGCCAGAGTGCCAATGATGGAAATCACGATCACCAGCTCCGTGACCGAATATCCCCACGTACCACGACGGCGCAAATGCGCGGCGGCGGCACATTGGCCTTCGTTTTGGCGGGGGGTGAGTGTCATGCCGGGGGCACGGGCTAGTAGTAAATGGTTCCAGATGGTCCGCTCAGCGCGGCCTTCGTCATCGTGGTGATGGACGGCGGAAAAACGACGCTGTAGCCGGATGGCAAAAAGACAGCCAGCGTCGTCTCCGAAAAGCTCAGGTAGGGCCGCAACAACGTGTACTTCGCCTCGGCGGAGGCCGCGCCAGACCAGTCCAGTGCCGCCTGGGTGCGCCCGCGCACCTGAATCAGGCTCGCCTGCGCCAAATTGAGCGCCTCGGCACGGGCGATTGCCAGATTGCGCTCACTGTCACTCCGCATGCGCGTGACTGAGGGAATCGCCATGAAGGCGATGATGCCGATGATGGAAACACAGGCCATCATCTCCACCAAGGAGAAGCCAGCGAGGCGAATGCGCGAGTTTTGAAGAAAATGTTTCATGGCAGACTCATTCATTGACCAGTTCGACGCGTGG
>CAXNGR010000171.1:0-7435 GCA_964201265.1 Verrucomicrobiaceae bacterium | reverse complement strand
GAGCTTGAGTTGCGCGACGGGAACAACAATGTGCTGGCGAATGAAACGCTGGAGTCGGCACCCTTCGGGGCGCTGAACCTGCGCTGGCAGTTTTGATCCCGTTTTGATGCACGCATGACTCCACCCCTTCCAGATGAGGCCCGCTTTCGACTGCTCGTCGAGAACATCGGTGATGTGCTGTGGTTCAAGGAGCTGAATCCCGCGCGCTTCACCTATGTGAGCCCCGCGTTTGAGCGCATCTGGGGCCGCAGCGTGGCGGAACTGCAGCGCAAACCGGGCCTGTGGGAGGAGGGCATTCATCCCGAGGATCGACCCGCGGTGCGTCAGGCGCTGCGGGCGTGGTTCAGCGGAGAAAAGGCGGACTACGAGGTGCATTACCGCGTCATCGGGAAAAAGGGCGAGGTGCGCTGGCTGGCGGATCGCGGCATCATCTTGGGCCGCAAGAACGGGAAGCCTTACCAGATCGGTGGCATCGCGCGTGACATCACCGAGCGCGAGGCCGCGGATGCCTCGCGCAAACGTCTCGCTGCTGTGGTGGAGAATTCCGATGACGCCATCATCACGCTCGATCTCGATGGCGTGATCCAGACGTGGAATGCCGGCGCGGAGCGCATCTTCCAATACAGCGCCAAAGAAGCCGTGGGACGCAATGTGGGCTTCTTGCGACCGCTGGAGGCCGCGGATGACGAGGCCGTTTTTCGCCGTCACATCCGCCAAGGCAAACGCATCGACCACTACGAGACGCATCGCGTGCGCAAGGACGGTCGCGTGATCGACATCTCGGTGTCGATCTCGCCTTTGAACGACTCCGCCGGACGCATCACCGGCTTCTCGAAGATCTCGCGCGACATCACGCAGCGGAATGTGGACCGGCGCATGTTTCATCAACTGCTCGAGTCCGCGCCGGACGGCTTCGTCATCCTGAATGCCGAGGGCATCGTGCGCATGGCCCATGCACGCACGGAGGTGCTCTTTGGCCTGCCAAGGAAGAAAATCATCGGCGCTCCCTTTGAAGCGCTGCTGCCTGCGGAGGACCGACATCGCTTCACGGCATGCCGTCGCGAGTTTTTGCGGCAGCCGGGCCGCTCGGAGAAATTTCGCGGCATGCATTTGAATGGCCTGCGACGTCGCGGCGGGGCGTTTCCGATGGAAATCAGCCTCAGCCAGGTCGAGACGCCGGAAGGGCCGCTCATCATCATCGACATCACGGACATCACTGAGCGCAAAGAGGCCGAGCAGACCATCCGCGAGCTGAACGCGGAGCTCGAACAACGCGTGCAGGAACGCACCGCCGCGCTCACCGAGCAGATCGCCGCGCGGTTGCGGCTTGAAGAAGAGCTGCTCAACATCAGCGAGCGCGAGCAGCGCCGCATCGGTCAGGATTTGCATGACGATCTCGGCCAGCAGCTCGCTGGCGCGTGGATGATGGCCGATGTGCTCCAGCGCACGCTGGAAGCCGACAAATCTCCGCGTCATGTCGAGGCGAAAAAGATCGGCGGCCTGCTGCAAAAGGCCCTCGCGCACACGCGCGGCCTTGCTCGCGGTCTGCATCCCGTCGCTCCGGAGCAGGGTGGTTTTGCGAAAGCGCTCGAAACGCTCGCCGCCCAGTCTGGCGAGCTGTTTCGCGTGAAGTGCGTCTTCGAATGTGAGGAAGCGCCGCCCATCGACGACGAGGCCATCAGCACGCACCTGTATCGCATCGCACAGGAGGCCGTGAGCAATGCCGTGAAGCACGGCGCGGCCAAAAAAGTGCGCATCCAGCTCACGCGTGCTGCTTTGACCATCACTGATGATGGCAGCGGCATGCGCGAGCCTTTGCCAAGCGAGGGCATGGGCATGCGCATCATGCGCTACCGTGCCGAGATGGCCGGCGGCACGCTCAGCGTGCGCAACGGCCGCAAAGGTGTCATTGTCACCTGCCAGTTTCACCCCACGACTCACCATGCCGAAAAAACAGCCGCCAAACGACGCGCCCGCCAAAAAGCGCGTCCTCATCGTCGATGATCATCCGATCTTCCGCGCCGGTTTGACCGGTCTCGTGAACCTCGAAGCCGAACTCACTGTCTGCGGCGAGGCGAACGACGCCACGCAGGCGATGCACGCCCTCGAAAAGCTGCATCCCGACCTCGTTTTGCTCGACATGAGCCTGCCCGGCAAAGGCGGCCTCGAATTGCTCAAAGACATCCGCGCCCTCTCGCCGCAGACGCCTGTGCTCATCATCTCCATGCACGACGAGACACTGTATGCGGAGCGTGTCATCAAAGCGGGAGGCCGTGGCTACATCATGAAGCAGGAAGGCCCCGAAAAGATCGTGCAGGCCATCCGCAAGGTGCTTTCCGGCAGCATCTCCGTCAGCGAGCGCATCGCCGCGCAGATCCTCGACGCCATGTCCGGCGGCAAAGGCGGCGCGAGCAGCTCCGTCAGCACGCTCACCGATCGCGAGTTCGAGGTGTATCGCCTCCTCGGCCAGGGCAAAGAACCGCACGAGATCGCCCGCACGCTGCATCTCAGCATCAAAACCGTGGACACCCACCGCGCTCACATCCGCCAAAAGCTCGGCCTGCGAAACGCCACCGAACTCATCCACCACGCCACCCGCTGGACGGCGGAGCAGGGATAAGGGGTCGCATGCAGCACCGCTCGGTGAAGGCAAAATGATGGATGGCAGAATGATGAATGCTCTGAACATCATTTTGCCATCCATCATTCTGCCAAAAAGCAGAGTCGCCCTTGAGTTTGCCGAGGCGGGCTCATCCTGTGGCTGAGATTCAGTGAAGGAGGCTGCGCATTGGCAGGTGGGGCAGTGAAATGGATGCATCAGCGTATGCCGACTCCTTTTCCATGGCCTGAGCCGTCGCCGCCTTCGTGTCCGGTGCTGAAACTGCTGCAAGGGCAGACTGCGATCGTCACGGGCGCATCATCGGGCATCGGACGGGCCATCGCGATCGCGCTGGGGCATGCGGGGGCGAATGTGGTGGTGAATTTCTTCGGGCAGCCGGACAAGGCGCTCGAAGTGGCCGAGGAGGTGCGGCGCTTTGGGTCGCGGGCCATCGCCGTTGCGGCGGATGTGTCCGATCCACGGCAGGTGCGCATCTTGTTTGAGCGCACGATGGATGAGTTTGGCCGGCTCGACATCCTCGTGAACAACGCGGGCATCCAGCTCGATGCGGCGTTTGAGGATCTCACCTTCGAGCAATGGCAGCGGGTGATGGATGTGAACCTCACCGGGCCGTTTTTGTGCTGCCAGGAGGCCGTGAGGCTCTTCAACAAGCAGGGCATCGACCCCGCACGGTCCTGCGCAGCGGGAAAAATCATCTGCATCAGTTCCGTGCACGAGGTCATCCCGTGGGCCGGGCATGTGAACTACGCCGCGTCGAAAGGCGGGCTCATGCTGCTGATGAAAAGCCTCGCGCAGGAGGTGGCGCCGCGCCGCATCCGCGTGAACAGCATCGCGCCCGGCGCCATCCGCACGCCCATCAACTCCGCCGCCTGGAGCACCCGCGAGGCCTACGACGCGCTGCTCACGCTCATCCCGCAGAAGCGCATCGGCGAGCCCGAGGAGATCGGCCGCGCCGCCGTGTGGCTGGCCTCCGATCAAAGCGACTACGTCCACGGCATCACGCTCTTCGTCGATGGTGGCATGACTCTCTATCCCGGCTTCGAGACGGGCGGATAGCAGTGACCAACCAAGTCTCAACCAACCCAACCTCAACCATGAAAACATACGCCAAAGCCCTCCTCATCGCGGGCAGCTTACTCGCACTCGCCTCGTGCAGTCATCACAACCTCTCTCCTACTGCCAGCACGCCACCCGCCGAACTCACCTGGGACACCGGACCGGCCATGTGGTGACGGATTCAGTGCAGTGTGTGACATCAGCGGCATCATCCTTCGGGGTGATGCCGTTTTTTTGGCACCTTCCTGCCATAAACAAAACTCATCCGTTCGCTGAGATGCTTGGAGAGGGTCTGCTGATTGATGTGGGGCGGCGAAGCGGGAGTTTGATGGCCTGAAAATGCCAACCCACCTCTCTGCCGAGCATCAGCGCCTTTTAGAAGATCGTCAGCGCATCGCGAATTGGAAGCGATGGGGGCCTTACTTATCGGAACGGCAGTGGGCGACGGTGCGGGAGGATTATTCGGAGAAGGGTGAGGCTTGGCGGAGCTTTCCGCATGAGCAGGCGAGGTCGCGGGCGTATCGCTGGGGCGAGGACGGGCTGATGGGCATCACGGATCGGCAGTGCCGCGTGTGCCTGGCGCTGGCGCTTTGGAATCATCGCGATCCGATTTTGAAGGAGCGGCTCTTCGGTCTCGGCGGGCCGGAAGGGAATCATGGCGAGGATGTGAAGGAGTTGTATTACTACCTCGACTCCACGCCGACGCATTCCTACCTGAAGGCGCTCTACAAATACCCGCAGGCAGAGTTTCCGTATGCGCGGCTGGTGGAGGAGAATCGCCGTCGCGGTCTGCAGGATGCGGAGTTTGATCTGGCGGACACGGGTGTGTTTGATGACGGACGCTACTTCGATGTGTTCGTGGAGTATGCGAAGGCTGCTCCAGAGGATCTGGTGATGCGCGTGACGATTCACAATCGAGGTCCGGAGGCCGCGCTGCTCGATGTGTTGCCGACGGTTTGGTTTCGCAATGTGTGGTCGTGGCAAAAAGGAGCCGCGAAGCCGTGCCTGAGCCTCGATGGCGATGTGTTGGAGATCGATCACCGCGGGCTGGAATCAGATTTGGTCGAGGATCTGGGCTTGTATCGACTCCACGCGGCCACTGCGAGCGATGGAACGGCTCCACGATGGCTTTTCACCGAAAACGAGACGAATCACGAAAAACTCTTCGGATCGCCGAATGCGTCGAAATTCACCAAAGATGCCTTTCATCGCTTTGTGATCGAAAAAGAGGCCGAAGCCGTCAATCCGGCCCAAACCGGCACCAAGGCCGCGGCGCACTATTCGATGCGAATTCCGGCTGGAGGCTCGGTGACGCTGGATTTGAGGCTTTATGCTCCTTCCAGCGGCGCCCGGAAACGACCGGATAAACTCATCGCTCAACGCATCAAAGAGGCGGACGCGTTTTACGAGACCATCGTCGAGAAGGACAAGGTGCATGCGCAGATTCAGCGGCAGGCGCATGCGGGCTTGTTGTGGACGAAGCAGTTTTATCAATACGTCGTGCAGGACTGGCTGGAGGGTGATCCGGCGTATCCAGCGCCGCCGGAGACACGCTGGAGCGGTCGGAATCGAAATTGGAGGCATCTGTTTGCCCGCGACATCCTCTCGATGCCGGACAAGTGGGAGTACCCATGGTTCGCGGCCTGGGACACGGCGTTTCACATGCTGCCGTTCGCGGAGACGGACCCGGATTTCGCGAAGGACCAGATGCTGCTGTTTTTGCGTGAGTGGTATCTGCATCCGAACGGCCAGATCCCGGCCTACGAGTGGAAATTTAGCGATGTGAACCCGCCGGTGCATGCCTGGGCCTGCTGGCGCATTTATAAAATCACCGCGCCGGCCGGTGAACGCGATCGCGAGTTCCTGGAGCGCTGTTTTCAGAAGCTGCTGCTGAATTTCACCTGGTGGGTGAACCGCAAGGACAGCGAGGGGCGGAATCTCTTCGCGGGCGGCTTCCTCGGCCTGGATAACATCGGCATCTTTGATCGCAGCACGGCGCTGCCGGATGGACAACGGCTTGAACAGGCGGATGGCACGGCGTGGATGGCGTTTTATGCGCTGACGATGCTGAACATCGCCCTCGAGCTGGCGCAGCGACCGGACGGCGGCGTGAACACGGCCTACGAGGACATGGCGTCGAAGTTCTTCGAGCACTTTGTGCAGATCGCCGATGCGATCAACACACTCGGCGGCAAGGGGCTGTGGGATGATGAAGATGGCTTCTACTACGACCAGATCCTCGATGACGGAAAGCCGCCGGTGCCGCTGCGCACGCGGTCGCTGGTGGGTTTGCTGCCGCTGATCGCCGTCGAGTTGCTCGACGAGCAGCGCATCGCGTCGCTGCCGGGATTCAAAAAGCGCCTGGAATGGTTCCTCGCGCATCGCAGCGATCTCGCGGTGCATGTGAGCTACTGCCGGCGCGGCGGAGCGCATGGTCATCGTCTGCTGGCACTGCCTTCACGCGAGCGTTTGCAGCGTCTGCTGGCCTACCTGCTCGATGAGCGTGAATTTCTCTCGCCTTTCGGCATCCGCTCGCTGTCGCGTTATCATGAGGCGAATCCATTTGAGCTGAATGTGCAGGGCGAGCACAAAACGGTGCGCTATGTGCCGGGCGAGAGCGACAGCCACATGTTTGGCGGCAATTCGAACTGGCGCGGCCCGGTGTGGTTCCCCATCACCTACCTGCTCATCGAGGCGCTGGAGCGTTACCATCATTTCTACGGCGATGAACTCACCGTCGAGCTGCCGACGGGCAGCGGCAGGCGTGTGACGCTGCTGGAGGCCTCGCGCGAGATCGCGCGGCGCATGACGCGACTCTTTGAGCCGGATGAAAACGGCCATCGTCCCTGCCACGGTGGTGATCCGCGTTACGCGACCGATCCCGCGTGGCGTGAGCTGATCCTCTTCCACGAATTTTTTCACGCGGACACCGGCCGCGGCTGCGGTGCCTCGCACCAGACTGGCTGGACGGCGCTGGTGGCCCGCCTGATCCGCAAACGCTGAACCTTCTCACTCCTTCCTCTCTTATGAAATGGTCCTTCAAGCTCGGCCGCTTCCTCGGCATCGATGTGTTCGTTCACTTCACCTTCCTCATCGTCCTGGCGGTTGTCGGCATCGCGCACTGGCTGCCGGAGGGCAGTGTGGTGGAGGCGTTTTGGGGCATGGTGTTCTTTGCGCTGCTCTTTCTCTGCGTGCTGCTGCATGAGTATGGGCATGCCTTGATGGCGCGGCGCTTTGGCGTGGGCACGCGTGACATCACGCTGCTGCCCATCGGCGGTGTGGCGCGGCTGGAGCGCATCCCGGAAAAGCCTTCGCAGGAGCTGCTGGTGGCGCTGGCAGGTCCGGCGGTGAATGTGGTGATCGCGCTCGCCCTCGCGGCCTGGCTCACGCTGGCGCAGGCCTGGGAGCCGCTGACGGCGCTGGGCATCGCGGAAGGCGGTCTCATTGAGCGACTGCTGGCGGTGAATGTGGGCCTGGTGCTCTTCAATATGCTGCCGGCCTTCCCGATGGATGGCGGACGCGTGCTGCGTGCGATTTTGGCGATGAAGATGGACTACGCGCGTGCCACGAGCATCGCCGCGAGGGTGGGGAAGGGCATGGCGATCGTGTTTGCGATGGCCGGGCTGATTTACAATCCGATGCTGATCCTCATCGCGGTGTTTGTGTGGTCCGGCGCGGCGCAGGAGGCCTCAATGGCGCAGGTGCGCTCCGTCGTGTCCGGTGCCTGCGCCCGCGAGGCGATGGTGACATGTTTTCATA
>CAXNGR010000170.1:0-7474 GCA_964201265.1 Verrucomicrobiaceae bacterium | reverse complement strand
AGGTTAGAGGTTAGAGGGCCGCTGAACTTCTGACATTTAACTTCTGATTCATCTTCAACGCGCCTCCTGCTTGTTTCCAATGACGTTCTGCCCAATCACGTTCGCCTTGCCGCCGATGAAGACCAGGGACGGCTCCTTGCTGCGTTTTTCCGCCGAGCGGTCGTCGCGGATGATGTTGCCGCTGATCATGCTGTTGGTGACTTTTTCCAAGCGCATGCCCGCACCGTCGCTGTCGAGCACGCTGTTGTTGCTGATTTGCAGGCGGTTGCCGGACTCGATGTCCACCGCGGCGCGTTTCTTCCACACGCCGGAGATGACGTTGCTGCTGAGGACGCAGTCCGCGCATCGCAGGAAGACGAGGCCGTTTTTCTCAGCGTTGTCGAAGCCGTTCACGAGGTAGCGCGGGTTGCGGTCGAAGTTATTGCCAGTAACGACGATGTTCTCGCTGTCCTCCACAAGCAAATCGTGCTGGAAGCCTTCCCAGAAGGTGTTGCCGGTGATCACCACGCCGCGTGCATGGCGGATCTCGATGTTCACCTGCACGTCGCTGAACACATTCGCGCTGATGGTCACGTTGCCTTCGCGGGTGTGCTCACGCCCGACGCGGCGCAGCAGGGAAGGGTCGGTGCCCGCACCGATGATGCGGATGTTTGCTGAATCGGGCGATTTGTTCGTGTGCTGGATGGTGCAACCGGTCACGGCCACCTCGCCTATGGAGCCGCCCCGCGAGTCGAGCTCGATGTTCGCGCTCGGTGGGCCATCAGCGGCGTGATTGCCCTCAATGTCGCAGGTGCCGATGTGCAGGTTGCGCACGTTTCCGCCGCGTGAAACGACTCCACCGCCGCCGTTGTAGCTGATGTGGCTGCCCACGATGTTTGACTGGTGGAGGTTCACGTCGTCGTAAAACACACCCACGCCCGTGTTGTGGTAGAAATGACAGGCGGAGATCAGCACGTTGCGGTTTCGTTTGGTCAAATGTACCGCGTGGAGGCACTCACGCACGACCACACGGCTCAGCGTGATTTGCATGGTGCCCGTGGCCTCGATGCCGTCTGCTTCTGCATGTGCGCCGACGATTTCGATGCCGTCCACCATTGGTGTGCGCTCATTGGCCCACACTTCCGGCGTGAAGGTGCTCGGCGCGGCTGATCCCTCATGCGTGCCGATGAAATGCAGCGCTGGTCCGGCGGCGGTCATGAGCAGCCTCGCTGTGCCATCACCGCTCAGTGCCGCAAATCCTGTCTTCGTTAAATCGACCGCGAGCGTCTTTGTCAGTCGGTAGGTGCCCTTAGCCAGTTTCACACTGCCCTGGGTGTCCAGCAGTTGCTGGATCGCCGCCGTGTCATCGGTCTTGCCATCGCCGAAAGGTTGCTGGGCAGCGCAGACTGTGACGGAGAGCAAGAGCAGGAGTGTTTTTCGCATCATAATGAGAGCGTATTCAGACGCGCGGGTGTACGTCAATGTCCGACTCGATTGTTTGAGAAGTTGTCTCATGGTGCAATCGCTTGAAACCATGCTCATCTGGGCAACGTAAAGTCCGCATCGTTTCAACCCACCTTCATGCAAACCACCACTCGCATTCTCGCCCTTGCCCTCGGACTGAGCACCGCCTCCGCTTTCGCGCAGGCTGACCTCTCCGAGGCATTCCTCCCGATGTTCCAGCCGCTGCCCGCCCAAGTGCCATCGCCGGACAACGAGCTGACAGAGGCCAAGATCAATCTCGGGCGCATGCTCTACTTTGAGAACCGCATTTCCAAAGGCGAAAAGCTTTCCTGCAACTCCTGCCACATGCTCGATAAGTACGGTCAGGACAACCTGCCCTTCTCCCCAGGCCATGAAGGCAAGCTCGGTGGTCGCAGTTCGCCCTCCACCTACAACGCCGCCATCCACATCGCCCAGTTCTGGGACGGTCGTGAGCCTACCGTTGAAGCCCAAGCGAAAGGCCCTGTTTTGAATCCCGTCGAAATGGGCATGCCCAGTGCCGACTTCGTGGTGAAAGTGCTGAAAAGCATGCCCGGCTACGTCGAAGCCTTCAAGGCTGCATTCCCCGGCGAGGCAGATCCCATCACCTATGACAACTTTGGCAAGGCCGTTGGTGCCTTTGAGCGCGGCCTGCTTACCCCTGGCAAGTGGGACACTTTCCTCAAAGGAAACAAGGAAGCCCTCAGCGCCGAGGAGAAAAAAGGCTTCGCTACCTTCGCCAAAGTTGGCTGCGTGACCTGCCACAACGGCGCAGGCGTCGGTGGCATGATGTATCAGAAGCTCGGCCTCGTGAAAGCCTGGCCTGATCTCAAAGACAACGGTCGTTCCGATGTGACCAAGAACGAAGGTGAGAAGTTTTTCTTCAAAGTCCCCAGCCTGCGTAACATCACCGAGACTGCACCCTACCTGCACGACGGTTCCGTGAAGACCCTCGACCAGATGGTTAAAATGATGGCTGAATACCAGCTCGGCAAGCAGCTCACCGACGAGGAGACCGCCTCCATCGTCACCTTCCTCAAAGCCTTGAAAGGTGAAATCCCCACCGATTACGTCAAAGTTCCCAAGCTGCCCGAAAGCACCGCCGACACGCCGAAAGCGTGATGGTTTGGCTAAATGATTGACCTTATCAGCCGGGCTATTTAGCCCGGCTGATTTGTTTATGCTCCGCGCAGTTTGGACACGTCGTAAAGGGTGAGCATCGAGGCGAGCACCTCGTCGCGTTTGCCTTCCTTGAGCATGTCAAAGGTGACGTGCTTGCCTGGCAGCAGCTTGAAGTGGCCGGAGCGTGTGCGGCGGAGGGCGCTCAAATGCGCGCCGCAGCCGAGCTTCTGGCCGATGTCATGCGCGTAGGTGCGCACGTAGAAGCCTTTGCTGCACACGATGCGGAAGTCGATCTGCGGCGGCTCAAAACGCGTGATCTCGTAGTCATACACGCGCACGAAGCGCGGCTCACGCACCACCTCCTGGCCTTTGCGGGCCAGTTTGTAGAGCGGCACGCCGCCGATCTTGATGGCGGAAACCATCGGCGGGATTTGGTAGAAATCTCCCTTGAAGGCATCGAAGGCGGCGGTGACCTGCTCCATCGTCAGCTCCGGAACGGGCTTCTGCTCCAGGATTTCACCCTCGGCATCCTGCGTGCTCGTGGTGGCCCCGAGAGTCATCGTGCCGACGTATTCCTTGTCCTCGGACATGAGCAGATCGGAAAGACGCGTGCCGTTGCCGAGCACGAGGATGAGCATGCCGGTGGCCATGGGGTCCAGTGTGCCGCAATGGCCGATCTTTTTCATGTTCAGGCAGCGACGCGCCACCGCCACCACATCGTGGGAGGTCATGTCCGGGCCTTTGTCCACCAGCAGGACGCCGCTAATTAATTCGTCTGACTTCATGTTCGAGTGCTTGCAAAAATTTCTCCGCTGCTTCGCCGATCGGGCCGCGCATCCGCGCGCCTGAGGCCATGCGATGCCCACCACCACCAAATTGTCCGCAAATGGCGGAGACATCGAGCCGCGCGTCCTTGGATCGTGCGCTCACACGCACCTTGCCATCGGCCACATCTTCAAAAATGACGCAACTGACCACGGAGTCGATCATCCGCAGGGTGTCGATGAGCCCTTCGGTGTCGCCCGGCAGCATCCCGATTTCGTCCATGAGCTTCTGCGTGAGCTGCCAGCTCGCGATGCGGCCATCGGCGCGGAACTGCATCTCGTTGAGCATGGCGCGCATGAGATCCAGACGGCGCAGCGGGCAGGACTGATACACGAGCGTCGCGAGACGCGCCGTGTCGAGACCCGCTTCGATCATTTCAGCGACGATGCGATGCGTGCGGGCATTCGTGCTGGAGAACTGGAAGGAGCCGGTGTCCGTCGAGATGGCGACGAACAGATTCTGCCGCACGGCGTCGTCGATGGGCAGGCCGTGCTCGCTGAGCAGATTGTAAATGATCTGGCCCGTTGCCGGTGACGCGGCGTCGATGAGGTTGAGCGTGCCGTAGCCCGGATTCGTGGGGTGATGGTCGATGTTCACCAGCATCGGCGCAGGATCGAGCAGCGCCTTGCAACACTCGCCGATGCGCTCGTGCGTGGCGGTGTCGAGCGCGATGGCCAGATCCACAGTCAGGGGCTCAGACCCAGGTTGAATGACGGTGTCTGTGCCGGGAAGAAACGCCAGATTCTCCGGCACGCCGTCCTCCAGCAGCGCGATGACTTCCTTGCCCATGGCCCGCAGGCTCAGCGCCAGTCCCAGGACCGAGCCGACCGCGTCTCCATCCGGGCGCACATGAGCCACCACGGCGATCCTCTGCGCGGAGCGCATGGCGGCGACGATTTCAGAGGTTGGACTGCTGGCTGGCATGGCGGGGGTGTTCACAAAGCACGACGGGCCTCACACGCAAGAAGAAGATGCATGCCAATGTGCTTGCACCACCCAGATTCACACCCACTTTGGCGGCCCTTTAAACTCGAACACCCACGACCATGGCCGACATCCAAACCAGCGCAGCAGACAAGAAGGAAAAGGAATTCTTCACCCACATCCCCCAGGAAGCCCCAGGCTTCTTCCTCAAGGGTTGCCACCAGTATGACTGGGGCCTCAAAAACCGCCTCAGCCGCGTCTTCAATCCCAAGGACGGTCGCACCGTCATGCTCGCCTTCGACCACGGCTATTTCCAAGGCCCGACCACCGGCCTGGAGCGCGTCGATCAGACCATCCTACCCCTCGCCCCGTATGCGGACTGCCTCATGCTCACCCGTGGCATTCAGCGCTCCGTCATTCCGGCCTCCACCACGAAAGCCATCGCCCTGCGCGCCTCCGGCGGCACCTCGATGATCAGCCCGATGGAGGAATGGGAAGGCGAGATCGACGGCAAGAAGGCCAAGTTTGGCCGCCCCGGCTTTGAACCGCTCTCCAACGAAAGCACCGCGCTCAACATTGAGGAAGCCATCCGCCTCAACGCCAGTGTGCTTGCCGTGCAGGTCTTCATCGGCAGCGCTTACGAGCGTCAGAGCCTGAAAAACCTCACCGACCTCGTCGATGCGGCTAGCCGTTACGGCATTGCCGTCATGGGCGTGACCGCCGTGGGCCGTGCGATGGCCCGCACGCCGCAGTATTTCCGCCTCGCCACCCGCATCATGGCGGAACTCGGCGCGAACGTGGTGAAGTGCTACTACACCGACACCGAGTTCGACACCGTGACGAGCTGCTGCCCCGTGCCGATCGTGATCGCCGGTGGCAAGAAGCTGCCAGAACTCGACGCCCTCCAGATGTGCGCCAACGCCATCGCGCAAGGTGCCAGCGGTGTCGATATGGGCCGCAACATCTTCCAGTCCGACGCCCCCATCGCCATGATGCAGGCCGTCCAAGGCGTGGTCCACGGCGGCCTCACCGCCGAGCAGGGCTTCGCCAAATACAACGACCTGAAGGCTTCCGGCGTGAAGTAAGTCGGGTTCGTGCTCAACTCATTCGAAAACTCCGATCGTCGCAAGGCGGTCGGAGTTTTTTGTTCAATGCGAATGAAGCCGGAATGGCCGCGAATGCTCGCAAATTCAGGCATTCGTGTTCATTCGCGGCCATTCGTGAACATTCGCGTTTGTCATTCAACAGGTGCCGTCTAAAAGCACCGCACTCGATGAAAAACCCCGTCTCCTTCCTGCGCTCCGTCGCCCTGCTTGAAGCCCTCTCGTATTTGGTGCTGCTGTTCATCGCCATGCCGCTCAAATATGCGCTGGGCATGCCGCTGGCGGTCAAAATCGTCGGCTCGGTGCATGGCGGGCTGTTTGTCGTGTTCGGTTTTGCGCTGCTGCGTGTGCTCATGACCACGAACTGGCCCTTCAGCCGTGCGGTGCTCGTGTTCATCGCCTCGTTGCTGCCCTTCGTGCCGTTCTTCATCGACCGCCGCATGCGTGCGTGGGCGTCGGAATCCCATCAGACTCCGGCGTGAAGAAAGTCGTCATCCATTCCGACGGCGGCTGCCACGGCAACCCCGGCCCCGGTGGCTGGGCCGTCGTGCTGGCCTACGGCAAGCATGTGCGTGAACTCAAGGGTGGCGTTCCTGCCACCACGAACAACCGCATGGAGTTGCAGGCCGCCATCGAAGCCCTGCGCATCCTCAAGGAACCCTGCGAGATCGACTTCCACACCGATTCGCAATACGTCCGCCAGGGCATCAGCCAATGGATCGCCGGATGGAAGCGCAACGGCTGGCGCACCAGCGCGAAGCAACCCGTCAAAAACGCCGACCTCTGGCGCGAGCTCGACGCCGTCACCGCGCACCACAAAATCCACTGGCACTGGGTCAAAGGCCACGCCGGTCACACCGACAACGAACGTTGCGACGAACTCGCCAACGAAGCCATCGCCGCCGTCAAAGCCAGCCACTCGCCACAACAGCTCGCCGCGCTGTTGGAGGAGTTCAAAGCGGAGACCGCAACACAATCGTAGTTGCCTTTGTCCGTGGAATGTCGCTGCTTTGGAGAAATATGAATTGGCTGAACATCCTCTCGCCATCGAAGCTGCCCTGCGACCATGCTGCCCTTGAGCGTTTGGAGAAGCGAATCTCGCGCAGGCTTCCATCAGAGTATCGCGAGTTTCTGATTTCTTTGAATGGAGGGACGGTCTTTGTGGATCATGAGCTGAAAACTCAGCTCTATGGAGAGACGTACGAGCTTGCCGTCGCGTGCATTTTTCCGCTGACAGATTGGGGCGTGGTTGACACCCAGGAACGATGGCTGTTGAACGGCTGTGGATCAGCTTGTGCGCTTCCTATTGCCGATGACGGAGGGACAGGTTTTTACTTTTTGCTAGTGGACGATGAGCACCGGGGTCAAATCTACTTCGCGTACAAGGATGAGTTTTTCTCAACCCCACCTTCAGATTGGCCCCCTGTTGCAGACGAATTGCCCTCGTGCCTGGGATTTGTAGCCAAGGATTTCGCCAAATTTGGCGAGCTAATGGGACAGAAATGAACTGTTTATGTAGCTCATGCTCACAGCATCGCCCGAAACTCCGCTTCGGTGACGATCTTCACGCCGAGCTTGGTGGCTTTGTCGAGTTTGCTGCCGGCGTCTTCGCCAGCGAGCAAGTAAGTCGTTTTGCCGCTGACGCTGCCGCTGACTTTGCCGCCGTTGGCTCGGATGGTGTCGGCGATGGTTTCGCGGTCTTCGCTCAAGGTGCCGGTGATGACCCAGGTGGTGCCGTTGAGTTTGTCGGAGGCGGCGGTGACGGTTCGTTGCGTGAAGTTGAGGCCTGCTGAGCGCAGGCGATCAAGCAGGGCGGCGTTGTGTTCGTCGCGGAACCAGGCGTGGATGCTTGGGGCGACGATGGCACCGATGTCGGGGCATTGCGTGAGGTCTTCGATGCTGGCGGCGGCGATGGCATCGATGCTGCCGAAGTGCTCCAGCAGCTTGCGGGCGCCACCCGCGCCGACGTGGAGGATGCCGAGGCCGAAAACGAGCCGCCATGGATCCTGCTGCTTGCTCGATTCGATGGCTTTGAGGTA
>CAXNGR010000169.1:0-7478 GCA_964201265.1 Verrucomicrobiaceae bacterium | reverse complement strand
CCAAATCACCTTGGCGGTCGGGAAAACCTCGCCGCGATCGCCTTCATGCGGGATCTCAACCAGGTGTGCTACAGCCTGCATCCCGGCACCACGATCATCGCCGAAGAAAGCACCGCCTGGCCGGGGGTTTCACGTCCGGTGAGCAGCGGTGGCCTTGGATTTGGCTTCAAATGGAACATGGGCTGGATGAACGACAGCTTGCATTACATGGGGGAGGATCCCGTGCATCGGAAGTATCATCATGGTGAGGCCACGTTCTCGATGATCTACGCCTACGACGAGAATTTCATCCTCGTGCTCAGCCACGACGAGGTGGTGCATGGCAAAGGCAGCCTGATCAACAAGATGCCGGGCGACCGCTGGCAGAAGTTCGCTAACCTGCGCATGTTCCTGGCGTGGATGTGGATGCATCCCGGCAAAAAACTGCTCTTCATGGGCTGCGAATTCGGTCAGTGGAGTGAATGGAAACATGACAGCAGCCTCGACTGGCACCTTTTCCTTGGCGAGGAGCACAGCGGCCTGCAAAAGCTCGTCAAAGACCTCAATCATCTCTACACCACACGCCCATCCCTTCACACGAAGGACCACGAGGCCGGCGGCTTCTGGTGGCTGGATGCAAATGACGCAGAAAACAGCATCTTCGCCTTCGCACGCAGTTCTCCCGATGGCGACAAGGTTTATGTGCTCGTCAACGCGACGCCCGTGCCGCGCCATGGCTACCGGGTGGGAGTGGGCGATGCAGGAAGCTACCGCGAACTGCTCAACAGCGACGCCGCTAGCTACGCCGGTTCTGGCTTGAGCGCAGGGGCAGGCTTTCAGGCGCAGCAGACGCCATGGCAGGGCCAGCCCTGGAGCGTGGTCGTTGATTTGCCGCCGCTAGGCGTGCTGGTACTGGGGAGGTGATGTCCTTGGGGAGATTCAGCGAGATGGGAAGGCTTGCGTAATAGCGGCGGGGCTGGCAGCGTTCATGCTGTCCCTATGAAATTACTCACCCTCGCCACCACCCTGCTCGCCACTGCCGCGCTTTGCGCTGCTGACGCCCCCAAGTCGCTTTATGACATCCCGTTGAAGAACATCGACGGCAAAGACACCTCCCTGAAGGATTACCAGGGCAAGGTGATGCTCATAGTGAACGTGGCTTCCAAATGCGGCAAGACACCGCAGTACACACAGCTTGAAGCGCTCAATCAGGAGTTCCAGAAGGACGGACTGGCCGTGCTGGGCTTTCCCTGCAATGACTTTGGCAAGCAGGAGCCAGGAACCAACGAGGAGATCAAAGAATTCTGCTCCGTGAAGTACAAAGTGACCTTCCCGATGTTCGACAAGGTTGTCGTCAAAGGCCCGGAACAGCATCCGCTCTATCAGGTGCTCAGCGGCCCGAAGTCGCCGTTCCCTGGCGATGTGAAGTGGAACTTCGGCAAATTCCTCGTCAGCCGTGACGGCAAGATTTTGAAGCGCTTCGAGCCGGGCGTGAAACCTGACGCTCCTGAGGTGGTGGACGCGATCAAGGCGGCCCTTGCAGCGAAGTAACCGTTCTCAGAAGTTCAAAACAACGCGGCGATGGCTCTTGGGAGTCATCGCCGCTTTTTTGTGCCCAAGGTGAAGGCTCAGGCCGAAGTGCCTCTTGCTTTGGGAGTCTCATTGCCGTTTTGGGGCGGCGCTGGGGCTCTGGGCGGGCCTTCGCCTCCAGGGCGGACCTCGATGCGGGCTCCATCCATCATCCGGAGCTTGTCGCGAAACTCCTCCGGTACGGCTTTTCGTTCTTCCTCCGTGTTGACTGGCCAACTCTGCTCCTTGCCGCCTTTAGGACGCACGGAGAAGGTGGTTTTGCCGTCTTCGCGCTTGATGGTGTACTCACCGGCATCATCGCGACGGGTCACGTTCATCGCCTCGTGGGACTCGCTAAAGCTGAAGCTCTGCAGGTTGCCGTCATGTGGACCGGGGCCGGACCTGTGCTCCGTGTTTTCCCGCCGCGGATGATGGTCTGGCATGTTGAACATGGGTGCCTGGGGCATGGGCGTGCGTTTATCTCCCTTCATCCAGTTTTGCAGGCGCTCCTGGTATTCGCGCATCTCGTTTTGGAAGCGTTCCATCTGCTCGCGCTGCTCCCCGCCCATGTCACGCATGCCGCGACGCATCTGCTCCATCTCGCGACCGTCAAAAGGCATGCCCGGCTGCGGCCAGCCACCGAAACCGTAAGGTTGGCGGCGCTCGTTCGCAGCCACCATGCGCTCGCCAAGCGTGATGGGCACCTGTGTTTCTTTGCCGCCGGTGATGACGGTGAGCTGGGCGATCTCGCCTTTTTTCTTGGAGCGCACCAACGCCATGAGTTGCTCCATGTTCACCAGCCGCTGGTCTTCGAACTTCACGAGGACATCATGCGTCTTCAATCCGGCTGCCTTGGCAGGTGATTCCGGCATCACCTCATCCACCATGAGGCCGAAACCTTCCGGCAAGGAGAATTGGGAGCGCAGTTCGGCGGGCACCTCACGCGTGAGCACGCCGATGTAGGCCACGGGCTTCAGCTCCTCAGCAGGTGCGTTGGGCTTGCGTGTTGGTTGTGGAGATCGGGGAGTCTGCTCATCAGGAGTGGCCTCAGGCGGTTTGGGCGCGATTTTTTCCTCAGGCTGCTGCGCTTGCAGCGGAGCCGCGCCTAGGCAGGCGATGAGCAGGCTGTGTTTGAGTTTCATGATGGGGTTGGGTTCAGGTTGGGGAGAATCATTGGAAGGAGACCGGCAGCACGAGCTTCTGCTGGCGTGGGTATTCCACGGTCATTTGCGCACCATCGCGTGGGTCGATCCAAGTCTGGCGCTCGCGTGAAATGACGGTCATGTGCTGCTCTGGCAGACGTTCGGCGCTGTAATGAATGCCATCGTTTTGCACGTCCTCCCACTCGCGGATGGTGGCAACGGGCAGCACAGCGGGATTCTCTGCCACCGAGGCGCTTGGCAGGGGGGCTGGCATGAAACTCATCACCGCCACGGCGGCAGCGGCACCGAGGGAGGCCCACGAGGCCGAGGAGAGCCAGCGCGTGGCGCGTCGTGGCCTCCTGCTGGTGCTGCCGAGCCAGCTCATGTCGAGTTTTAGCTCTTCATCGACTCGCTTTGCGAGGGCTGGGGAGGCTGCAGCGGGTGCTAGTCCGCGCAGCAGATTTTCGAGGCGGTTTTCACTGGGATCGTGGTTCATGGCAGAGCCTCCTGGGGGGATGAAAAGGGCAGGATGTTTGGAGCGGACGCGCTGGTTTCACCGAGCAGGTCTTCTTTCAGCGGGGCTAGCTTTCGCTGCATGGCCTGCAAGGCGTAGCGGTAGCGCCCGGCGATGGTGTTGATGGACTCACCGGTCATGGTGGCGATTTCGTTGAAGGTGAGGTCGCCCCAGAGCTTGAGCGTCACGACTTCGCGCTGCTCCTGCGGCAGGGCTTGCAGCGCTTTTTGCACGATTTCGGCGATTTCCTGCTGCCCTGGCTGGGGATCAAAGCTGGGGGCGTCCTCGCCTGCGACGGCGATGTCTGACTTGGCCTCGCGATTGACGCGGCGAGTGTCGGAACGGCGTTGGTCGAGGGCGATGGTGCGAACAGCAGCGTAGAGCAACGGGATGTGGTGGTTGTCGCCTTCAGGAAAGCGCCTCCACCAGCGCACGAAGGCCATTTGCACGACGTCCTCGGCATCGGACTTCGAATCGACGAGCTGACGCGCGTACAGCACGAGCTGCGGGGCGAGCTGCTCAAAGGTTCGTTTCCAGTCAAAAGAGGATTCCATGCGGGGGCAGGTGTTCGACCAGCCTAACGCCTCCGGGTTCGCCTTTTGTGTGGCAAATGATGCTTTGTTAAAAAGGGAGCGGAAAGATGCCTCTCCCATCGGGGGATTAGCGAGCGTCAGCCTTTGGCTTCACCTGCCAGAATTCGTCAAAGAAGTCCGCTGCCACCACCTTTCCGGCGCTTTCGGCGCTCGAGGGCTGGGTGATGTCGAGAATCGCCCAGTCAGGCAGTTTGGGGTTTTGCAGGGAGTTGGTGCGGTCATGCGCCTCGCGGAAAGTGAGGCCGGAATTGATCACGACCTCAAAGCCGGGGGATTGGAGGCATGGGTAGGTCAGTAGCGGCAGATGCGTCTTCGCATCAAAGCTCTGTGCTCCGATGCCCACCTTTTCTGCGCTCCATTGCACCGGCAAAGCTGCGGCAAGTTGTTTCAGGCATGAGTTTGACTCCGGCGTGCCCCAAAGAATGAGACTTTGCGTCTTGCCGGCCTCGATCACGTCTTTGATCTCCGAGGCTTTGACCACCCGCGCATCCCCACGCATCAAACCACGCCAGCGAGCGAGGAAATGCGCCGACTCGGTCGCCACCCAGGCATCCACCGCAGGCGATGATGATTTGCCATCTGGCAGCACCACGAGGAAACGTTTCAGGAAGGCCATGTCCATGAGGCCGGGATGCGAGGTGGGCTTGCAACCAGCAGGGCCTTCGTGTTGGAACGGCTGGTCGTTGCCAAAGTCACGCCACCCCCCGTTCTCCTTGATCAGGCGACACATGGAGCGGGGCACTCTTGGTCCCGGACTCAGGAAAGTCTCAAACTGTGGCAACTCCGGCCCCACGGTGAGTTTGAGTTCCGCACCATCCACGATGGCTTTCAGCGCTCCCCTGCCCTTCCGCACTTGCGGTGGCGGGTAAAAAACGATGCGCGTCACGTTCTGTGTTTTGAACTCCAGCGTCTGCCCATCCACGACCTTGGCGTCCAGTCGCGCGTCCTTCCAGCTTTCCTCCAAGCCATGCAGATTCAGCCATTTCACGCGGCCATAGAACGGCGTCTTCGTCTGGATGTGAATCTCGTCGGGAAACAGATCACGGCCCTTTGCCACGGCTTTCTCGATCCAGGCCTGCACCTCCTTGATCACCTCGGGATGATACTTGTGTCCCATGCCAGGGCCGATGAGATGCGGCGGCTTCATCCCTTCTTTGCCGAGCACTTCCATCATGTACTCCGCTGAGTCCCGCTGCGCATCCTGCTCACCGCTGTAGCTGATGAGAGGTACGTTGAGAAAATTCCGCGCGTAGTCCGGCACGTCATACACGCCCCAAAGCTTTTGCTCATACCATGCGGGATACTTGTCCGGCGTGAGCTTCTGGTAGCGCTTCACATCCGCAAATCCGGCCCCGGTGTGGACGCAGGCCCACTGATCGGGGTAATGCGCTCCCAGATGCCACGCCCCTGCCCCGCCCATGCTAAAACCGGCCAGTGCGACGCGGTTGGGATCAATGTTGAAACGCTTCATCGCATCATCGCGGCACTCAAACACATCCGTCTCACCCGCGCTCTTCCAGCCATTGCAGTAGCGACCGAAGGGATGAATCACAATCGTCCCCGCAGGTTGAAACTGCCCCGGTTTCTTTGCCATCAGGCGTGAATAGACGAAGGGCAGATCGGTCGCAGTGTCTCCCCGTCCGTGAAGCCAGATCCACATCGGCACCGGCTTCTTCCCCTGCCCCCACTCAAGTCCTTCAGGCACTTCCACGCCGTAAGGCTGCGGTGAGTCGTCGATCTTCGAATAAAATCCCAGCACCTTCAGCCCGCTACCGTTCATCCATGGCGTCTCGTTCTTTGCCAGCGAGGCGATGCGCTTCTTTGCCTCATCGAGCAACACCGTCACCTTCTTGACGCCGTCTTCGGGCTTCTTGTCATACCACTCGTCGAAATCGAGCGCGTAACGCACCGCTTTGAGGAAAATGTCCGCATCTGCCGCCCGAGGATGTTTCCTCACGGCCACAAAAGCCCGGGTTACTGATCCCAGTTCATTCTCAATCCCCGCTTCCTGCTCTACCGAGAGAGCTGCCGTGGGCTTCGGCGGCAAGCTGCCTTTGAAAAAGGCCGTGGCACCATTAGGGCTGAGCTGCGCATGAGCTGGAAGCAATGCCGCAGCAAACAGAAAGGACTGGAAAAAGAGTGGTTTCATCAAGGATGAGTTTAAACGCAGTCTCAGACTGTTTTTAGCCACCCACTTCTGCGATCAGCCGGTTCAGCCCCGGCGGAGATGTCCGTACGACCACACCATTTCTGAAGGTGTCATTTAAAGGCTGTCATCGGGTTAAAGCGGCGGTTGAAGCGGAAGACGGATTCGTTGAGGTAAGCCTGCAAATAGTGCTGGGCGATGGCACCATGATGAGTGCCCATGATCCATGTTTGAGATTGGAGAAAATGAGGTGGATCATTGGCAGATGAGCGTCGGTCTTTTTCACATCACCAGGGCACCTCTGGAAACCTCATTACACCAGGATAGGCTTTCGCCGGGCGCATTCATGAGCCACTTAGAGGGGCATGAAACACTACCGCACGACCCAGCGAGGAGGAGTGCTTTTCAGTGCCATCGAATACGCACAGGCCGTAGCGGGCAAGAACCGCCGACATCCTCAAGATGCGTGACCTTATCCTCTGGGAGAGCTTCCGCCCTCTGCTCGAAGAACCGAAGCCCCTGGAGGGGCTAAGATAGACTGCCGACAGGCAGCCCGAAGCGCGAAGGAGCCGTGGGGCGGCGACGGAGTCAACTCACTGGATAGGCGACTCGCAATTGGGGCAAAGGCGGCAAGCCCCCCCCTTAGCCCTCAATCAACCAAACAGGCTTGTGATCGGCTGACCTTTGTCGGTCACGGTGAAGGGCCTCTTCGTGGATGAGTAAAGCACCATGTCGAGCGGAAGGCCCAATGCATACGCAATGGTGGCGTTGAAGTCGGGGACGCTGACTTTGTTTTCAGTGACTTCGATGCCTTTGTCGGTCTTGCCATAGACCTGACCACCGGCGATACCGCCGCCCCAGAGGACGGAGCTGAAGGCCTTTGGGTAATGGTCGCGGCCGTCGTTTTGATTGATCTTCGGCGTGCGGCCGAATTCGGAGGTGAGCACAACAAGTGTGTCATCGAGCAGGCCACGGCGGTCGAGGTCGGTGAGCAGTGCGCCGAGGGCTTTGTCGAGGTCGGCGGCACGCTCTGGCAGGCGGGCGTAGATGTCCTGATGCATGTCCCAGCCGCCGAGATTCACTTCGACGAATTTCACGCCGTGCTCAATGAGGCGACGGGCGAGGAGGCAGCCTTGGGAGAAGCTGCCGTCGCCATAGGCGGCATGGGTTTCGGCGGATTCTTTGCTGAGGTCGAAGGCGTCAAGGTCCTCGCTCTTCATGACCTTAATGGCGTCTTTATAGACCTCGGCGTAGGCTTTGACGCCGTTGTAGTTGTAGGTCTGACGGAAGCCTTGGTCGAGCTTGGCGGAGAGTCCGAGACGGTAGTCAAAGTCGCTCTCGCTGAGGCTGGCGGGCATGCGGCTGTTTTGCAGGCCTTTGGCGGGGTCGTTCAGCAGGAGCGGCTGGAAGGCGGCCTCGAAGAAACCGCCGCCGGGGTGCTTGCTGTCATTGGTGATGATGACGGAGCCGGGCAGGTCGGTGTTGCCCTTGCCCTGGAACTTTTGCAACCAAGCGCCCATCGTGGGATGCCGGGT
>CAXNGR010000168.1:0-7542 GCA_964201265.1 Verrucomicrobiaceae bacterium | reverse complement strand
TGCTCCAGAGCGCATCGCCTGAGCGCGATTTTCGAGGCTCATGTGACCGGGCAGCGCCTTGCGGTTGTGGCACATGACACATTTGCGTTCCAGCACAGGCTTCACATGCACCACAAAATCCACCGGGCCGGATTTTGCGGCCTTGATCTCCTTTTTGCTCAGCACGTTCTCACCCATCGGTTTCGTTTCCGGGTCAGGCGGTGTGGCGCAAGAAGCTAGAAGGAGGCAGATCAGGCTGGAGAGGTGGCGGATGTTCATGGGAGGACTGGTGTGCCGTATGATGCCGCATGCAATGCGCTTATCAGCGCCTTTTTTGAGGAGTTGCAGAGGACCTGACCCCCGGTTTAAAACAAACCACCATGAATCGCCGCCATTTCATCCGCTCCGCTGCCGCCCTGCCTTTCATCTCCGCCATCGCGGTGGAGAAGCCCAAGCGGCTGATCCTCCGCTCGTCGTGGCAGACCGTGAACATTGGTGACATCGCACACACGCCAGGGGTGCTGGCGCTTTTGGAAAAGCATCTGCCGGAGGTCGAGGTTCGGTTGTGGCCGAGCAAGGTGGACAATGGCGTCGAGGAGATGCTGAACGCACGTTTTCCGAAGGTGAAGATCATTCGCGGCGAGGAGGTGAAGAAGGCCTTCGAGGAGTGCGACTTCCTGCTGCATGGCTCCGGGCCGTCGCTGGTGGCGCAGAACGATGTGGTGAAGTGGAGCCAGGCCACTGGCAAGCCCTACGGCGTCTATGGCATCACGTTCTCGTCGCAGGGCCCCACGGCGACGAAGCCTTCGTCGGACCAATCCATCTTCTCAACGATCGACGTGTTCAATGGCGCGAAGTTTGTGTATTTCCGCGACTCGGTGTCGCTCGAACTCGCGAAAAGCAAAGGCTGCACCTGCCCGCTCATGGAATATGGCCCCGACGGCGCGTTTGCGGTCGATTTGAAGGACGATGCGAAGGCGGACGCGTTCCTGAAGGCCAATGGCCTCGAAGAAGGCAAGTTTTTGTGCTGCATCCCGCGTCTGCGCTTCACCCCCTACTGGACGATTCCCGAAAAGAAGGCGGCAAGGGACGAAACTAAACACGCCCGCAACGAGGCGATGAAAGAGCATGACTGCAAACCGCTGCGCGATGCGATCATGAGTGTGCTCCAGCAGACCGACCTCAAGATTTTGCTCTGCCCCGAGGACAAAACGCAGATGGCCGTGAACAAGGAGATGCTCTACGACAAGCTACCAGAGGATATGAAGTCCCGCGTCGTCTGGCGTGAGAACTACTGGCTTACAGATGAGGCGGCCAGTACCTACCGCCGCAGCGCGGGCCTATTCGGTCACGAGATGCACAGCCCGATCATGTGCATCGGCAGCGGTATTCCTGCCATTGTCTGCCGCTGGGCGGAACAAACGAGCAAGGGCTACATGTGGCGTGACATCGGCCTGAACGACTGGCTGTTTGATCTCGATAAAGAGGAGGAACTGCAAAACGTGGCCGCCGCCGTGCTCGCCATGGCCAAAGATCCCGCCGGATCGAAGGCAAAGGCTGAAAAGGCCCGAGATGTGGTGATGGGCAAGTTTGCCGCCAGCATGGCCGTGGTGAAAAGCCATCTCCCGGCGTGACAGCAGTCGGGCTGTTCTGGTAGAGTCGCCGTTAAATCCAGCCACGGCTGTTTCCGACCATGAAGCCTGTCTTTCGATTGATCCTGGCATACGCCTGCCCGTGCGTCGCTTCGGCGGGAGGGGACCCGGCCTTCTTTGAGGCCAAAATACGTCCCGTGCTCGTGAAACACTGCTACGAATGCCACTCCGCCGAGTCCGGTAAATCCAAGGGCGGGCTCATGCTGGACACGAAGCACGGCATTCGCGAAGGGGGCGAGACAGGACCGGCGGTCGTGCCGGGCGATGCGGCAAAGAGCCTGCTGCTCACCGCGATCAAACACAGCGATCCCGATCTCGAAATGCCGCCGAAAGAGCCGCAACTGCCGAAAGCGGTCATCGCGGACTTTGAAACATGGATCAAGGCAGGCGCGGACGATCCGCGTGAATCAGCGGAGAAGGCTGCGGAGCGCCCGCCAGTGGATGTGGCGGCTGGAAAGCAGTTTTGGAGTTACAAGAAGCCCGTGATGCCGAAACAGGCATTTGGCGGCATCGACGGCTTCATTCGTGAAAAGCTGAGCGCTGCTGGTTTGAAGCCCGCGCCGCCTGCGGAGCGTGTGGTGCTGCTGCGGAGGCTTTCTTTCGATCTTACCGGGCTTCCCCCGCCCGACGTGTCGGACAAGTCAGACCTTTCCGACTACGAACGCCATGTGGACGAGCTTTTGCAGAGTCCACGCTTCGGCGAACGCTGGGGCCGCCACTGGCTGGATGTCGTGCGCTACGCCGAATCGAACGGTCGTGAGTCCAATCTGACCTTCCCGCATGCGTGGCGCTATCGCGACTACGTCATCGACGCTGTGAACGCCGACGTGCCGTTTGACCGCTTCATCACCGAGCAGCTCGCGGGTGATCTGCTGCCAGCCAAGGGTGACGCGGAGCGCGCACGACTGCTCATCGCGACCGGATTCCTCGCCTTGGGCCCCAAGGGGCTGAATGAAATGAGCAAGGCGCAGTTCGCCGCCGATGTGGCGGACGAGCAGCTCGACACGGTGACGCGTGCCGTGATGGCCAGCAGCATCGCCTGCGCGCGCTGCCATGATCACAAGACGGAACCGTTCAGCATGGAGGACTACTACGGCTTTGCGGGCATCTTCAAGAGCACGCAGACCTTTTACGGGAATTGGATCGATTCCGAAAACAACAACCACGGCCACCTCATCCGCCTGCCGGAGGTGCCGGGGCAGACCATCGTCGGCAAAACCCTGCCGGAGACTCGTGTGAAGCAACTCAAGACCGATCTGGCGAAGCTGAACGCTGATGAGATGGAACAGAACAAGTACATCGCGAAGGCAAAGATTGAGAACCGCGACATCAGCGGCGAGTTCAACAAGCTGCTCGGCAACGCGCTGCGCATCCTCTGGACGCGCGGTGGCGTTGAGGGTGCTCTTGAGGCCGTGGATGACAAAGGCCGTGCCCTGCCGCTGTGCATGGGCGTGAAGGATGCGAAACGCATCACCGATTCGGCGCTCTACGAGCGCGGCGAGATCGCGCATCCTGGAAAGACCGTGCCGCGCGGCTTTCCACGCGTGATGGATTTGAAGATCTCCATGCCAAAGGAACAAAGCGGCCGCCTGGAGCTGGCGAAATGGCTCACCAGCCGCGAAAACCCGCTCACCGCCCGCGTGATGGTGAACCGTGTGTGGCGGCATCTGTTTGGCGCGGGTTTGGTGCGCACCGTCGATAACTTCGGCTTCAGCGGCGAGCGCCCGAGCCATCCTGAGCTGCTCGACTACCTCGCGATTAAGTTCATGGACGGGGGTTGGTCGGTAAAGAAGCTGATCAAGGAGATCGTGATGTCGGAGACGTATCGTAGAACGAGTTTTTCAACTCGTTCTGAAACCGAGTTGGAAAACTCGGTTTACGTCGATCCCGATAACCGCCTCCTCTCGCACACCAACAAGCGCCGTCTCGACGCGGAGGTGATTCGTGACTCGATGCTGGCCGTGTCTGGCTTGCTCGACACATCACGCCGCCCGGGATCGCTCGTGGCGGAGCTGGACGGGCAATCGGTGTCGCTAATCGGCTTCAAAACCAAGCTCCCACCCGATCTCGACGGCTCACATCGTCGCTCAATATATTTGCCGGTAGTCCGCGATCATCTTCCTGACGTGCTGGAACAGTTTGATGTGGCGAATCCGAATCTGGTGACGGGTGATCGCGATGTGACGAATGTGCCGCTGCAGGCGCTGTATTTGCTGAACGGACCGTTTGTGCAAGAAATGGCCGCAGCGCTCGCGAAACGGATCGAATCTGCTCCGAATCGCGTTCAGCGGGCTTTTGAGCTTTGCTTCCATCGCAGCCCGGATGCGCAGGAAGTGGCTCTGGCCGATGATTTTCTTCAAAAGGCCCCGGGAGACGATTTGAAGCGTCTCGCGGCGTTTTGTCAGGCGCTGCTATGTAGCGCGGAAATTCGTTTTGCGGATTGAACGACCTATCGCAGCCGGAGGGTGGCCCTGTAGAAGGCTTTGGGACTGCTGGTGCCGGGGATTTCGGCGCGGTGGAGGCCGCCGCCGAGGTGGGTGATGGTAGCGGGGCGGGGGGTGAAGTGCATGAGGTCGGTGCTTTCTTCGATGACGAAGTCGAAGAGGCTCAGGTAGGCGGTGGGCCATTGAAAATGTAGGATGAAGATGCCGGTCTCGTCCTGAATGGCAGGAGAGGGGACGACGCTATCGAAGGCGAATTTCACGGGCGATTCATTGGGGAGCTGGCTGCTGCTGGTGGGATCCGTGCCAGCAAGGCTGCGCTGGAGCAGCGAGTAGTCACTGCCATCGGGCGAGGAGAAGGGATCGTTGCCGAGATGGCCGAAGAAGAGCAACTCCCAGTCATCGGCGAGGAGGTTTCCATCGCGGTCGGTGGGGCTGGGGAGCGGGATGAGGGCGAGGGAGAGAGAGAGGACTTCGAGGGGGCGCGGTGTTTGTGTTGGGCCGAGGTCGTTGTAGGCGGTGACGACGATCTGGGAGCCCTGCGGGAGCAAAAAGGACTGCGGCAGCTCGTAGGGGCGGTGGCGGGCGTCGAGCAGTGAGTAGGTGGTGGTGCCGCCGAGGCTGGTGACGAGGGTGCGACCGTCTGGGGAGGTGTTTCCAGTGGCTTTGAGCGTGAGGGTGACGACAGGGCGGTTGGTGGCCGAATTGAAGCCGAAGCCGAAAATGTAGCTGGAGGCATCGCTCAGCTCCTGGGACGTGAGATTGACGGCGCTTTGATAAGCGGTGTCGAGGAAACCCATGCTGACAAAACGGCGCAGCGTGGTGAAGGGCGGGGGATAGGTGCCTGGGCTGGTGTTGTGGCTTTGGCTGCTGACACGGTAAATTTCACGGGCGACTTTTTTGAGCGCGACCATGCCGGTGTCGTTGCTGGTGTTGGCGACGAGGGATTCGACGTGAGCGAGCAGTTCGCGCACACGGATGGCGGGAGAGAATTCGGGTGCGAAGCTGCCAAAGGGCCATTCGAGGCTGGCGAGGACTTCGGCGGACATGGCGGTGCCAAATTGCGGACGCATCTCGCCTTCGCGGTAGATGGAGAGCGAGGGTGGGTCGATGGAGCCGCCGATGCCGCGAAACTGGCTGATGTAGCCGATGCGGCGCTCGACGAGGAGAAGGGTGAGCGTGTCCTCAATATCGAGCGTGACATTCGCCGTTGGGCGCTGGGCGGCGAGGCGTGCGCTGGCGTATTCCGCAGTCCAGCGGGCGGCTTCGGAGGCGAGGCTGGCGGCGGGATTGAAGCTGAAATTTGACTCCACCACGGGCGCGTCCGGCACGGCGATGAGGCCGACGAGTTCGCGGCCGCGGAGCTTGTCGGCATCGCTGGTCTGGAGTTTGAAATGCGCAGGGGTGCTGATGACGAGGAGACGCTGCTGCGCTTCGACGGGAGTGACCTGGAGGCTGGCGGCGGGTGTGTTGGCAGGCGCGGTGGTGAGCGCGGAGCCGAGCAATGAGCCGCCGACATCATGGACTTCGATTTGCACGCCGGTTTGTGCGACGGAGTCGGTGTTGGTGAGGCCGTTGAGCGGGCGTGGAGTGATGTTGAGCGTCCATTGATCCGCCGTGGCGGGGCGTGAGTCGGGAAAGTCGTTCGCGTCGCTGGGTGAGGTGTCTGCGAGGAGTTCATCGAGGTCGCTGAAGCCATCGCCATCGCTGTCGTCTCCGGCGGCGGGGTCGAGGTTGTGGCTGCGCTCGACGAAGTCGGGCACGCCGTCGTTATCGCTATCTTGTTTCTCAGGCGGCGTTTCGGTGTCGAAGGCGTAGCTGGCACGCACGACGGCGCTGCGCGTGCCATTTGGCAGCACTGCGAAGGCTTCGACGGTGGTATCGGTGAAGAGCCAGAAGGGTGCGGCATACGCGGCAAAGGGCACGCTAGTGGAGGTGCGATGCTGGATGGTGGCCGCGGGATCGGAGGCCGTGAGGATCACTTGCACGGCCTGGCGTTGTTTTTGAGCGGCATCCGGCGAGAAAGTTATGCCAGCGGAGCCGCTGCCGAGTACGGCGGGCGCGGTGCGCAGATTGGAGACGGAGATGTCCGGCATGAATTGATTCGCGAGGGCGCCGAGCGTGCCATATGGCAGCGGCGTGATGGCACGATTGAAGAGGCCGCTGAGGCCGGAAGCGGTGTTCTGATACATCTCACCTGAAACCTGCGGCGTGAGGCCGAGCACGAGCGCGGAGGACCAGTCGCCCACGCTCCACTGGCCGACGAGCGGCGGGCTTTCATCGCGCATGGGCGTGCCGGCGAAGAAGAAGACGTTTCCTTGCAGCGAGGGCGCTTCGTCGAGTTTTGGCAGCGGGATGTTGGTTTGGATGCCGAGGTAGCCTGCGCCGTTTTTCTGGAACACGGAGAAGCTGGCGGGCAACTGACCATTGGCACTTGCATGGGCAAGCATGAAGGCCCCGCTGCCAAGTGCGATGCCGGTGGCACCTTCGGCGATGTCTCCGGTGAGAGGGAGTTCCTGCACGAGGGTAAAGCCCGCACCGTCGTAGTCGTACACAGCAGGCGGGCCGCTTTGCGGGATGATGAGCACGCGATCACGCGCCGCATCCTCGAGCCGCACGAGCTGACGCAGCAGAGTGGGGAAGGAAAAAGTGAGCGCGGGGCCAAATTCGGTGCCGGATGGCAGGATGCGACGAGTGATGACCTCCGTGCTGCCGGGCGTGAAGAAGAAAAAATCACTCTCGGCGGCATCAAACTGGCCGTGGATGAAAAATAGGCCCGCAGGCAGCCCGGTGATGCTGGCGGGAAAGCTCAGCGAGGCCACAGATGGCACCGCGACGCGGAACGTGGCAGTGGGAGAGCCATCCTCGATGAAGCCGAGGCGCACCAAGCTGCCGCGAGTGAGCGTGATGGGATTCCAGCCGCGAATGACGGCATTGAAGAAGCCGGGCGCGGAGGCGGCGAAGCTGCCTGAGCCGTTGTTCGTGAGGCGGCGCGACTCTGCGGGCAGCAGGCCGGGCCAGCCGGCGACGACGCTGAGGTCATCGAGCCCCGCGAGGCCGACGCCGGGCATGTTGGCCGCGGCGACGAGGCGCGGCCCGGCGAGCGGATGCGTGGCGGTTTGCGGATGCAGCGAGGGATCGAGCGCGTTGACGATCTGCACGCGGTTCGCATCCGGTGCGGTGAGGGCGAGCGTGTCGCGTGTGGTATCGAGCAGCGTGCCGACGGCCATGCCGGTGGTGTTTGGCACGCCGGTGGCGGCGGGGGGGCGGAAAAGCAGCGTGCCGTCCGCCTGGCGGATGCCGAGCGTGGCCACGCCGCTGGCGCGGTGGAGGATGACGGCGTCCTGGTCGCCATCGCCGTCGAAATCACCGGCGCTGACGAGCAGCGTGGAGGTCTCGTTCACGAAACGGGCGGCGTGCAGGCCGGTGTGGGCCAGCAGGAGCGTGAGGGCGGTGAGCAGAGTCGTGTT
>CAXNGR010000167.1:0-7571 GCA_964201265.1 Verrucomicrobiaceae bacterium | reverse complement strand
CTGCACGAGGCTGATCCTCACCACTCCAGGCTCGTCACCGGCAGACGCTCCGCGTTGCGGGTCTCCTTGGTGATCTGGCCGTCGGAGAGGTAGAGCACGCGGTCGGCCATGGCGGCCATGGCGGCGTTGTGGGTGATGACGATGGTCAGCGTGCCCAGCTCCCGGTTGATGCGCTCGACGGCTTCGAGCACGGTGATGCCGGTGTGAACGTCCAGCGCGCCGGTGGGTTCGTCGCAGAGCAGCACCTCGGGTTTTTTGGCGATGGCACGGGCGATGGCCACGCGCTGCTGCTCGCCGCCGCTGAGCTGGGAGGGAAAATGATCGAGCCGGTGGCTGAGGCCCACGCGGTCGAGCGCATCCTCGGGTTTCATCGGGTCCGGGGCGGTCTCGGTGATGAGAGCCACGTTTTCGCGGGCGGTGAGGCTGGGGATGATGTTGTAAAACTGGAAGACGAAGCCCACGCAGTTGCGGCGGAACTGGGTGAGCGTGCGCTCTCCGCCGCCGCTCAAGTCCCAGCCTTTGTAGCGCAGCGATCCCGCCGTGGGCACGTCGAGTCCCCCGAGGATGTTCAGCAAGGTCGATTTGCCGCTGCCGGAGGCACCGAGCAGCACCACGAGCTCGCCGCTGTGGAAGTCGAGATTCACGCCCTGAAGCGCCACGACATCCAGCTCGCCGGTTTGATAGACTTTCCGCACGCCGCGGGCCTCAAAGATCGGCGGGGCATCAGTCGGGGGGGGGAAGGGGGGCTTCATTCGCGAAACTGCCTGTAGCATATGGCAGAACATCACGCCAATGCGATGTCTAGGGTTGCTTCTACGCTGCATCGCGCAAGATTGACGAATGCCTTCTCTGGTCAGCGACGAGCCTGCCGACGTTCACACGTCAAGGATCAGCCTCCCCCCGCGTGAAAAACCCGGGGGCCGCACGCTTGTCGTCGGAGACATCCATGGCTGCTCGCAGGCGCTGAAGCTGATGCTGCAGGAGCTTGCCCCGCAGCCTGCGGACACGCTGGTGACGCTGGGAGATTATGTGGATCGTGGCCCGGACGCGCGCGGTGTGCTGGAGCTCATCCTGGAGATTGAGACGCGCACCCAGCTCATCCCCCTGCTCGGCAATCATGAAATCCTGATGCTCGACGCCCGTGACAGCACGGTGGAGCACAACTCGTGGTTCGCAGTCGGCGGCAGTGCCACCATGGAATCTTATGCGGGATGGGCCAAACCGGAATGGGACAAGGTGCCGCAGAAGCACTGGGAATTCCTCAGTCAGCGCCTGCGCCGCTGGCATGCCACGGACACGCACATCTTTGCCCATGCCAATGTGAACGCCATGCTGCCAATGCCTGACCAGAGCGACGACTGGCTGTTTTGGCGGCGGCTGGACGATTCTCACCCGCATTTTTCTGGCAAGACGCTGATCTGCGGCCACACGGCGCAGAAAAGCGGCCTGCCTTGCCTTCTGCCAGGACGCATCTGCATCGACACCTGGGCCTACGGCAACGGCTGGCTCACCGGCCTGGACGTGGCTACGGAAACGTTCGTGCAGACCAGCCAGCGCGGCGAGATCCGCCGCATCAGCTTTGACGAGGTGCGCATGCTCACGCCCAAGACGTGACCCATCATGAACCGCGCGCGCTGGATCACCTCCATTGTCACGTTGTCCGCGCTCTGGCTGATGGGAGCACTCGTGCTCGCTCCGCGCATGCAAAACGCGCTGGAAACAGCGGCCCGTGAGGCGGTGGAAGGCCTGCCCGCCTTCAAAGGCCGAGCCAGCCGTGTGAAACTGGTTTTTCAGGGCCAGCAGGCGCATTTGAGCGGAGCGGTGCGCACCGCACAAGACCGCAGCACCCTTGAGCAGGCCGTGAGTGAACTCGTCCGCGCCCCGACGCCGCTGGCCGCCAGCCTCGGCCTGCGGCTGAATCCCGTGAGCGCAGTTTACAATGAAATCGAGGTGGCACCGCTGCCGCCCGGCTGGCTGCTGCTGGCGGCCACTGGTACGCAGGCCCGCTTGCTGGGTGCTGCCGCCAGCGAGCATGAGGCGCGAGATTTGGCCCGCAGCGTGCAGGAAAACTGGGGCACGCGGGGTGGCGTGGTGCGGGGTGTACCGCTGATCGACGGTGAGCACCGCGACGAGGCCTCCAGTGTCAGCACCACCCTGCGCGGTTTACCCCCGCCGCAAAACAGCGCACAGACGCTGCTCGCGCGCATCGGCCAGCCCTGGAAGACGCTCAGAGTTGATGAATCGGAAGCCGCTCTGCTCGCGGAGGCTCGTTTGCAGGGGGTGACGGAGGTGGAATGGCGGGAGCACGTCCTTCCTGCCCTGCAAGAAGTGCGGGCCGCAGCGAGGGCGCAGCAGGCGGCGGAGATCGAGCGGCACCGGCAGGCGGCGCTGCCGCGCGGCCATGTGTTCATCGCCACACGCGGTGGGGAGATCACCCTGAGTGGCGAGGTGGGTGACGCGGCGTCCAAACGCGGCCTGTTGGATGAAACGCTGCCTGTTTTCGCGCCACGTCAGGTGCATGATGAAATTCGCGTCAGTCCACGCCGCCGCCCTGGGGGTGAGTTCGCGGCCATCTCCACGGCCCTGCTGCCAGAGAAGGGCGCAGGCCAGGAAAAGACGCTTTACCTTGGCTTTGAAGGCGGAGCCTGGAAACCGGTGGACTGGCAGGTGGCTGGCGAGGCGCAGCCTTGGAAAAAAGAGCTCCCCGCCGACGTCGATGCCGCGCTGCTCCAGCAGGACAGCAACGAGCTCATCGCCTGGCTGCAAGGCGCGGCCAAAACACGGGCCACGCTGCCTGTCCGCCCGGCCTTCATCACCCTGGCCGTGTTTGGCGGCAAGGCCGTGCTCTGCGGCCAAGTGGGTGAGGAATCCACGCGTTCACAGCTCATCGCGGCGGCGCGGCGAGCCTACGCGCCGCACATTCTCGTGCTGCATGATGAACTGCGCCTCGACGCCGGTTGCCTGCCTGCCCGTGGCATTCTCAACACGGTCAAAAGCCTGCCGCTTGCGCCCCCAGCCAGCTCGGAGGGCATCTTCGCCATCGCCACACCCGGCAGCGTCTGGGCGGTGCTTCCCGTCACCCGCGCCCTCGTCGAAGCTGGTGGCCTGACACGCGCCCCAGGCCTGCCAGACGGCCTTTCCGCTTCCTTGGTCGAAGAACGCTCCATCGAAGCCATTGAACAGCTCCGCCACTGGATTTCACGCCTCCCCCCGACTACCTCCACGCCCTGATGTCCTCCTTTTTCTGGCTGCTGCTCTACCTTGCCCCGCTGCTCGGCCTCACCGCCGTGATTTTCGCGTGGCTTGGCTGGAAATGGCGCGGAACGGACCTGAGCAAGATCATTCAAGAGCTGCAAACCCGCATCAACGACATCAACGCGGCCCGCAGTGCGGGTGAAGTGGCGCATGACACCCTCCGCGGCCAGATCCTTGCTGCCGAGGATGGGCTGCGCACTTCGCGGGCCGAACTGCAAGCCGCGCAAGAGGCCAATCGTCTGAGCCAGCACGAGTTCATCCAAGTGCAGGAGTCCAGTCGCGCACTCCAAAGCGAGCACGCCCAAACCCTCCAGGAACTCGAAACCCTGCGGACGGAGCGAGATCATGTCAGCGCGGCCCTGGCCGCCGCCCATGCCGAGATCGAGCATCTGCGCACCAGACCCGAGCCGGAACTGCCGTCAGCAGTCGCCAAAACAGAGTCCGCTCCAGCCGAAAAATCCAAACGCAAACGCCCCGGCACAGCCTCGCCGCCCAAGACTGCCAATGCCGCCCCTCGTTCCGCTGGATTGCACGGCACACTTGCCGCGCTGGAGGTTCGGCTGGCCGCGCAGGCACCCAGCCTCGCTGCCCTCACCCAGGAGCGGGACGACTGGCAGCGCCGTGTCACCAAAATGGAGTCTCAAACCACGGCGGACCCGGCCGGGCTGGGCCTGGCCTACCGCAGCCTCGCTGACAGCGAAAAACGCCTCCAGTCCGCCGCCCAGGAGATCGAGCGCCTGAAAAATCAGGCGCGCGTGTTTCAGCGCGTCACCGAAAACGCCGCCGCTCTCGCCGGCACGCCGGATGACGACCTCACCCGCATCAAAGGCATCAAAAACGTCATCAGCGAGCAGCTCCGCGCCCATGGCATCCGCACTTGGCGGCAGATCGCTCAATGGAATGACGAAGAGCTGAGCGCCTTCAGTGAAATCCTGGCCTTCAAAAACCGCGCCACTCGCGAGCAATGGAAGGAGCAGGCCCGTGCGCTGCACGAGGCCGCCCATGGCCCGCTGTCCTGATTTTCATCCCCCCCATGTCCCCCGTCTCCCGTTTTTGCCTGGTCATTCTCCCCTGCGTCATCGCCTCCTGTGTCAATGTCGGTACGCCGGAGCAGCGGCGTGAAAAAGCCACCCGTCTCAGCCGCGATCTTCAGCAGCTCGCCCCCTCAGTCAGCCGTGCCGAGGCAGACAAAGTGGCCGTCGCCGCCATTGAGGAATCCGCGAAGATGTCCCTCGATTTCAAGCCGCTCAGCATGCCGTGGATGAACAACGGCCTGGTCAACTCCGGCCTGCGCAAGCGCGGCCTGTGCTATCAGTGGCGGGATGATTTGTTCCCGCATCTGCACAGGCTCAATCTCAAGACGATGGACCTGCGCCTGACTTCCGCGCGGCGTGCCACGCTGCTCGAACACAATGGCATTGTCGTCACCGC
Organism: Verrucomicrobiaceae bacterium; assembly: GCA_964201265.1. GTDB lineage: Bacteria > Verrucomicrobiota > Verrucomicrobiia > Verrucomicrobiales > Verrucomicrobiaceae > Prosthecobacter. The sequence continues at coordinate 2,885 of CAXNGR010000167.1, read as the reverse complement.
CAAGGGGCAGCGTTTCGAGGACGGCATCGTGCTTGATCCCTGGCGCAAAGGCGGCCGGCTGGCCTGGGCGAAAGTAGCCGAGGACCGCTACCCTTGGCTGCCATTGCCACGCGAACTCACCCCCATGGTTCTGCGCCCGCTCTTGATGCCGGAGCTGTATCCCTCACGTTGAGGAAGGGGGGGCGACTTGAGCACCGCTTTGGGATTCCTTCAGCGTTTCCCTGAAACACGTCGGCGCGGCAGCATGAGCAGCGTCCCCAGCAGCACCAGCAGCATGCCCGCAGGCTCCGGCACGAGGGCAAAGTTATTGTTCACGACGAAATCGGCCACGTTTGCGCCGATGGCCTGACCGTCGGTGATGGAAGTGCCGAACTGAATGCCCGCAAAGATGCCGCTCTGCGCCGCTTCGCCCGCCGCCTGGCTGAAACTGGTGTAGCTCCGTGTCAGGTCGATGCTGCCGTCGCCATTGATGTCGCTGCCGAGGTTGAAGGACAGGCTGTCTCCCAGATACTCCGCCAGCACCGCCGCCGCGGCCGCACTGAAGGCGCTCTGGGTGGAGACGTACTCGGGAAAGGAGGGTGAATTGATCAGTGGTAGCCAGAAGACATCCCCCTCGGTGTCGATGTTGCCGTCCGTGTCGAATAATCCGTCCCCACCGTTCGCGATGGCCGTCTCCGGTCGCCAGAACTGCGTGGTGTAGGCCGTCTCCCACGCGACGATGCCCGCGTCTGCCATCGCCAGATTCACTGCGGCCAGGAGACGGGCGGTCTCGGTGACGTCCAACGCGGCCGTCGCGGCGGCTGCCGTGGCGACTTGGTTCCACAGGCCCGGCATTTTCACCGTGCCATTTCCCGCCGCCCAGAAATACGCCTGATTGGTCTCATCCGCCGTGCGGGTCAGGCTGAACTGCGCGCCCAGATCCTTCACCGTGTTGAAATCCGCCGCGTATTGCGAGGTCTGCACATAGGCTGCCAGCGTCCCTCCTGTCAGCGTGGTGGTGTGGCCGGCGGTGCCAGAGATCGCAAAGGTGTCCACATTGCCCCAGCCGGGCAGCAGCGCGTTCGCAGGCGAGGTCTGCTGCCAGTAACCCATCGTACCCACGGGCGAGTAGGGCGTGCTGCCTGCCACGGAGGCACCGTCTGCCGCACGCCAAGTCAGGATGTCGTTCGCGATGGTCGTACCCCAGGCGATGCCATCCGCCTTAGCCTGCCCCTCGGCGATGCCGCCCAGTTGCGTTTGGTAAAGATGGGTGAAATTCACGCTGGAGCCGGAATACAGGCTCTGCATCACCGTGTTCGCCGCCGTGGCCATCGCCGCCTCGACGGACGCACCCGCCGGGCCGCCCGTGGGCGCGGTGTACCCGCTGGCCCCGAAGGTGTTGTACACGCCTCGGATGCTTTCGGAGGCGTTGTAGATCGCCGTGTGCAGGATCGCCAGATCACGCGCCACAAAGGGGGACTCCACGCTGGAACGCATGGTATCCAGCGCCAGGGCGTTCCAGTCCGTGACCAAATCCGCCCTCGACACCGAAAACGGTGCCAGCAGCAGGCTCAAACAGGCCAGCAGGGAGCGAAAAGGGGGGCAGGAGGGACACATCCGAATTTTAGATCGACTCAACCTATTATAATTTCCATGATTTACCACTTCTTTTCCCCTCTTAACCTTCAGGCATCCCTGCAGGCCTGAAATTGCCTTTGACCTTCGTGATTGAAGCCTGACACTCCGCCCGTCACGACAGGGGCGTCCCACCGCAGGGACTGAGACGGATCTTCCTCGATCCGAACCCTCCGAACCTGATGCAGGTCATGCTGCCGAAGGGAGTTCGCTCGGAGGTATCTCGGTTTCTTGCGCTCAGCGCTCCATCCAGCATCGAGAATCCAGCAACCAGCATCCAGTTTATGATCGCCGACCCCAAAACCTCCTTCGAGCCCCATTCCTCCGAGCAACTCCCCGCCTCCACCCGCGTCTATGTCGAGGGGCAGATTCACCCCGACGTTCGCGTCCCCATGCGCGAGATCGCTTTGAGTCCCACGAAAGCCTTCAACGGCCGCATCGAGGTGAACGAACCCGTCCGCGTCTATGATTGCAGCGGTCCTTGGGGCGATCCCACCTTCCATGGCAAGTCCGAAGAAGGCCTGCCCGCTCTGCGGGAGAAGTGGATCGCTGATCGTGGCGACGTCATCGCCTACGATGGCCGTGAAGTGAAGCCCCAGGACAACGGCTACCTCAGCGGCAAGCACGCCGAGTTCGCCAGCACCGCCGAGCGCAACCGCCTCGTCGAGTTCCCCGGACTCCACGGCGAGCGCCGCCGCCCGCTGAAAGCCACCGGCCATCCCGTCACCCAGCTTTGGTATGCCAAACAAGGCATCATCACCCCCGAGATGGAGTTCATCGCCATCCGCGAGAATTTGAAGAGGCACCAAGTTTCAGGTTCCAAGTTTCAAGTTTCGGACCTCAAGGACGACATCGTCCGCAATGACCTGCTCAAGCAGCACGAAGGCTCAGGGAACTTGAAACCTGAAACGCATAAACTTGAAACTCCCGCGATCTTCCGCCGCTTCCCCCAGCGCATCCCGAACGAAATCACCCCCGAGTTCGTCCGCAGCGAAGTCGCCGCAGGCCGCGCCATCATTCCTGCCAACATCAACCACCCCGAGCTCGAGCCGATGATCATCGGCCGGACCTTCCTCGTCAAAATCAACGCCAACATCGGCAACAGCGCCGTCGCCTCCAGCATTGAGGAAGAAGTCGAAAAAATGCGCTGGGCCACCAAGTGGGGCGCGGACACCGTCATGGACCTCTCCACCGGCAAGAACATCCACGCCACCCGTGAATGGATCCTGCGGAATTCGCCCGTGCCCATCGGCACCGTGCCCATCTATCAG
>CAXNGR010000166.1:0-7586 GCA_964201265.1 Verrucomicrobiaceae bacterium | reverse complement strand
ACGGCAGGTCTTGCTGACGATGACTCCGATCCTGATGGCGACGGATGGAAAAACCTCGTCGAATATGCTCTCGGCATGAATCCGATGAGCCGCAATCCGGCATTGCTGCCTGTGCGTGATGCCAACGGCCTGACCCTGACCTTCACACGCCCCAAAGACATGCCGGATGTCACTTACGGTGCGCAATCAACGGACAATTTAGATGGCTGGGATGCCCTGACACTGGAGATCGTCAACGATGGCCCGGTGCAGACCCTACGGGCGCGTGATCCGCTCGCCAGTGGCAATCCCAACCGACGCATCATGCGTTTGATCTTCGACAGGCCCGCCGCCCCGATCGAGTGAGGCTCAGCGGAAGATGCCACGTTTGGGCTGCTCTTCGGTCTGCTTCTTGAATTCACCGCTGCGCATTTTTTCAGCGGTGTCTTTGTACCAGAGCGGGCCGTTGACTTTGAAGTTGTAGATCAGGTCGCGGAAGTCGGCCATGAGGCGCTGGTCGTTCATGAGGGCACCGAGCAGGCCTTTGCTGGAGGAGATGTTCGCGGCGGCGGCGGAGAAGCTGTCGGCGGCTTTTTTGATGGACTGGAGGGACTCATCCGCCGTGGTCATGACTTTGTCTGCCTTGGCAATGGCGGGGTCGAGCTTGTCAAACATGGGACCGAGCTTCTTGCTGGAGTCCTCGACGTTTTTGGCGGCGCTTTTGAAGCTGGCGGCAGCGTCTTTGAGGTCGGTGAGCGCGGTTTTGAGCGTGAGCGCGTTGTCTTCTCCGAGCACCTTTTCATCGACGCGTTTGAGCGTGTTGTTGAGGTGCTCCATGCCTTCCTTGAAGTCCTGGATGGTGGTGTCGGCCAGAGCGCCTTTGTTGATCTTGCTCATGGCCTGCTTCACATCCTGAAGGGCGATTTTGACCTCGTCGAGAACCACATCGACCTTGTCGCCGACGTTTTTGGCGGTGCTTTGCAGGTCAGAGAGGCCGCCGGCTTTTTCTCCCTCAATGATTTGATCGTAGTCGTGCGGAAGGAAGACATCGGTCTCCTTGCCGCTGGGCTTGATCTCAATGAGGGCGTCCCCCATCAGGCCGGCGGAGCCGACGGCGAAGGTGGCGTCCGCTGGGATCATGACATCCTTGAAGAGCTCCAGGTCGATGATGACGCCGGAGAAGGTGGTGTTGAGCTTGGGCTTGTTCTTCACCTTGCCGACGCGGGAGCCGCCGAGAAAAACGGGCGAGCCTTCCTTGATGCCGGAGGCGTTTGGAAAGGCGACGCGCAGCTCATAGGTGTCCTTGAACACCTCGCGCACGCGGCCGAATTGCAAAATGAGGCCGCCGAGCAGGAGCAGCCCGACGAAGAGGAAAAGCCCGACGAGCATTTCGGTTTTTTTGTCGCTGTCGATCATGGGAAGGGGTGGTGTGGGGTGAAACGTGGGTTTAACAGATCACGTCGGAACGGCCATTGATGAAATCCTGCACGATGGGGTCTGGTGAGGCACGCAGCTCGTCCGGCGTGCCGAGAAAGTGCATTTTGCCGCGGTAGAGCATGGCCACGCGGTTGGCGATCTTGAAAATGCTGCGCATGTCATGGGTGACGATGATGGAGGTCACGCCGTAGCGCTTCTGCATGCGCAGAATCATCTGGTCGATGATGTCGGAGCCGATGGGATCGAGGCCGGAGTTCGGCTCGTCGTAGAGGATGCACTCGCTGCGGCAGATGATGGCACGGGCGATGCCGGTGCGCTTGCGCATGCCGCCGGAGAGTGCCGGGGGGTATTTGTCCAGATGCTCGGCGAGATCGACGGCCTCCAGCGCCTCCAGCACGCGGCGTTTGACCTCCGCCTTGTCGCGCACGCCGCTTTCGATCAGCGGGAAGGCCACGTTTTCTTCCACGGTCATGCGGTCAAACAGCGCGGCTCCCTGGAAGAGCATGCTGACCTTCTGGCGGATCGGGGCCATCTCGCGCTCCTTGAGCTTGTTGACGTGCATGCCTGCCACGAAGACATCGCCGCTGTCCGGGCGGATGAGGCCGATGATGTGCTTCATCGTGACCGTCTTGCCCTCGCCGCTGGGGCCGATGAGGCAGAGCGTCTCGCCATGCTTGAGGGTGAGGTTGATGCCGCAGAGGATCTCCTGCTTGCCGAAGCGCTTGTGGACATCCCGCAGCTCGATGAAGACATCGGCGTCGTTGCTTGGGGCGGGGCTGGGGGCGGGTGCGGCCATGGTCAGACGGTGCCGATGGGGAAGACGTAGTTCAGCAGGATGGAGAGGAAGAAATTCACGATCAGCAGCACCAGCGAGGAGATGACCACCGCGTTCGTGGTGCCCGTGCCGACGCCCACGGCACCGTTTTCCGCCGCCAAGCCCTGGTGGCAGGAGATCAGCGTGATGATCATGCCAAAAACGAAGCCTTTGATCATGCCGATGCTCAGGTCTTCCATGTTCGTGTGGTCGATCATGTGCGTGAGATACCACGCGGAGGGCATGTCGTAGCCGAAGCTCGTCACCATGTAGGAGGCGATCAGGCCGAAGGAGATGCTCTCCGCCACGAGGAAGGGCATGGAGATCATCATCGCCAGGAAGCGTGGCAGCACGAGGTAATCGACCGGATGCACTCCCATGACGCGCAGCGCATCGACCTGCTCGGTGACTTTCATGGTGCCGATGTCTGCGGCCATCGCCGCGCCGACGCGGCCAGCGACCATGAGTCCCGCCAGCACCGGCCCGAGCTCACGGCAAAGCGCCACGGAGACCACCGCGCCCACCGTCGTCTCAAAACCGAACTCCTTGAATTTCGCGTAGCTTTGAAAGGTGAACACCGCGCCCGTGAAGGCCCCGGTCACGATCACCACGCCTTGGGAGCCGTAGCCGATGGCCACGATCTGCTGCGCCACCAGTTTCAGCCGCCACACCCCGGAACGCAGCGCGATCATGAGCTCGCCCGCCAGCGCGGCAAGCTGGCCGAGGTAGCTCAGAAAGTGAAAAAATACGCGCCCAGGGAGGGTCAGCAATCCATTGGCATCCATCGCCGCCCATCATGGCATGATGTGGCGTGAAGGCAAATCACCATGCCGACACCTGGAGATTGGCTTTCCCATCCTTTTCCGCGATCTCAATGCGCCGTGGCCTTCTCGGAGCCGAGGCCGGTGTGGGCACGGACGGTGAGTTCGGCGAATTTGGCCTCGGCCTCGGGATCACGAGGCGTGAGGAGGGTGCCGAGCCAAGCAGCGAGGAAACCGATGGGAATGCTGACGATGCCAGGATTGCTCAGCGGGAAAGGCGCGTCCTTGCCATAAATGCCGCTGGGACTGAGCAGAATGAGCACGATGGACACCACCAATCCGACAGCCAGACCGGCGACGGCTCCGGAAGTGTTGAAGCGCTTCCAGAACACGCTCAGCACAATGACCGGCAGGTTGGCGGACGCGGCGACGGAAAAGGCGAGGCCGACGAGGAAGGCGGCGTTCACGGTCGGCCCCAAATAAATGGCGAACGCGATGCTGGCGGCCCCGACGCAGAAGGCGGTGATGCGCGCGACGCGGATTTCCTGGCCGGGACGGTTTTCTTTGCCGTGATGGATGACGTTTGAGTAAAAGTCATGCGCGAAGCTGGCGCTGGCGCTCATCGTAAGGCCAGCGACGACCGCAAGGATGGTGGCGAAGGCCACGGCGCTGATGAAGGCGAAGAACAACTCGCCGCCGAGCACCTGGGCAAGAACTGGCGCGACCATGTTGACGTCGAGTTTACCAGCGGTGGTCAGGGTCGCTTTGTCGATGATCGTCGCTGCGCCGAATCCGAACAGCGTCGTCATGATGTAAAACAGCCCGATGATGGCCATGGCCCAGACGACGCTGGAGCGGGCGGTTTTGGCGTCCGGTACGGTGTAAAAGCGTACGAGGATGTGCGGAAGGCCGGCCGTGCCGAGAACGAGGCCGAGGCAAAGCGAGATCAGGTCAATCGGCCCCCATGGCCCCGCGACTGCGACGCCAAATTTCAAGCCCGGCTCCATGAGGTTCTTCGGCGCTGCACTGCCACCGTAGTCAGCGTGGGCCACGGCATGGAAGAACTTGGTGAAGCTGAACTCGTGGAACTGGAGAACGAGATAACTGAGCAGCAGCGCACCGACCATGAGCAGCAGCGCCTTGATGATCTGCACCCAGGTCGTGGCGAGCATGCCGCCGAAGACGACATAAACGAGCATCAGCACACCCACGCCGATCACCGCCGGCTCGAAGTCGATGCCGATGAGCTGCTTGATGATCGCACCCGCGCCGACCATCTGCGCGATCATGTAGAAGGTGGAGACCACCAGTGTGCTGAGGGACGCGAGTGCGCGCACAGGCCGTGGTTTGAGGCGATACGCGAGCAAGTCGGCCATCGTGTATTTCCCCGCGTTCCGCAGCGGTTCGGCGACGATGAGGAGCACAGTGATGTAGGCGACAAGGAAACCCACAGAATACATGAAGCCGTCATAGCCGGCCACGTAGATCATGCCGGAGATGCCCAGGAAACTGGCGGCGCTCATGTAGTCACCGGCGACGGCGAGACCGTTCTGCCAGCCGGTGATGCTGCGCCCGGCAGCGAAGTAGGCGCTAGCGCCGGTGTTTTTCTTCGCGGCCCAGAAGGTGATGAGCAGCGTGAGGCCGACGAAGGCCAGGAACATGATAAGAGGAGCGGACATGGGAAGGAAATGACGAAGTCAGAATGACGGAAGCCGAGTGGGAGAAGGATCAGCCCTGGCCGTGAATGACGGCGGCGGCGGCCTTGTCCCATTGGGTGGCGACGCGCACATAAAGGAAGGCCATGACCCAGGCCATGATGAACTGTGACAACGCGAAGACGTAGGCCACGTTGACCTCGCCCCAGACTTTTGTTTTCATCATTTCCGGGAAATAACCCACGAGCACCGGCAGAGCGAGATAGTACAGCATGCCGAAAACAAAGGCGGGTACGATGAACGCCTTCTTTTTCGCCAGCAGCGCACGAAATTCCGGCTTCGCCTCCAGTTGTTCCCAGTTCACAGGTGATTTTTCGCTCATAGAGGGCGCGAGGTTAGGGACTGCCCTTCTCTTTGGCAAGCGCGGTGTCTCTAGGAGCGGTTTTTTCCTCGACATTCCGCGCCGGGGTTGATGAAATGCCGCGTTCGCTCAATTCAACCACCACCGCATCATGGGATTCGAAAACGTTGGCAAAGTCTGGACCCCGCAGGGTCTTCAGGAACTTCTCGGCACGCTTACCAAGCCGGATTGGTGTGATTCCATCACGCTGCATCACACGGCCGCACCCTCGCTGGCACAGCGACCGAATGGCTTCAACGCCCAGCACATCAAAAACATCCAGAGTTACTACCAAAACCAACTCGGCTGGTCTTCTGGACCGCATTTGTTCGTGGATGACGACCAGCTCTGGGGCATGTGCGACTTCCGCCGCAAGGGCATCCACGCCGTCAGCTTCAACAAGCGCTCCATCGGCATCGAGGTGCTGGGAGACTACGACAGTGAAAGTGCAAAGACTGGGCGCGGCCTCGACTGCTGGAAGACGGCTGCGGCTGCCACGAAGGTGCTGCTGGCTTGGCTTGGACTCCCAGCGAACGCCAAGACCGTGCTGTTCCATCGGGACGACCCCAAGACCTCGAAGACCTGTCCAGGCAGGAAGGTGGACAAAGACTGGGTGCTCGACCTCATCGCCAAAGCTGATGCTGCAGCGGATGACACCGCGCATGCGAAGCCGTCGCTCGATGTGACGCTGAAAAGCACCGAGTGGCGCTTCGTCGGCGAGCGCTGGTGCATCCCGGTGCGGGTGTATCTGCTCAAAAGAGGCGTGGCCGATGCGGAGATCGCCGCCAAGCTCAAAAAAACCGCCACCGGCTTCCACTTTGACGACGAACTGCTCGAAGGTGCGTTCTACGACAAAGACAGCGCGATGACCTGGGCACCCGCACGCGAACTGATCGACTTGGTTTGATCCTTGCGGTTGTTTGAGGTGGGGCGGCTGGTCCTCCAGCCGCCGTGTTCACTCAAACGCGCTCGTTACCGGCTTGCCGTCGAATTCGGCGGGCAGCGGCACATCCAGCAGCCACAAGGCTGTGGCGGCGGTGTCGTAGGTCGTCACGGGATCGGTGATGGTGAAGTTTTTCTTCACGCCTTTGCCCCAGGCCACCCAGGGGATGATCATGTCATCAGGCGTGTTGAGACCGTGGGTCTTGTCGTGACCGCCGTGGTCGGCGCTGATGAGCAGAACGCTGGAATCGGCAATGCCCGCGTCTTTGATGGCCTGCCAGACCTGCCAAAGCGCCTGGTCGGTGACTTTGAGCGCCTCTTTTTGCTGCGGCGAACCCCAGCCGTCTCTGTGCCCGGCGGTGTCAGGGTCGGGAAAGTGAATGAAGCAGAGCCGTGGCTTGTGCTCCTTGATCCATGGCGCGGCCTGCTTCGCCACCATTTGTGAAGGCTTTTTGTCCTTCTCGATCTCGGGAGATCCGGCCACCGGGGCCGTTGTCTGCGGCCCGCCGAAGTCGAAGAGATCCACCGTATCCTTCAGCCACAGGTGGCGGAACTTGATCTTGCCCACAAACATTGCTGTCACTGCCATGGGATCGGTGGCTTTCAGCAGGGAGAACACCGTGGGCACCTTCACCGGTCCCCGGATCGGCGTGAAAGCGTTCCACAGGATCTGGTGCTTGTCCGGTCCCACGCCCGTGAGCATGGAGGTGTGCGAGGGCAGCGTGATCGAAGGAAAAATCGTGCTCGCCTGCCATGTCACCGCGCCTTCAGCCGCGATTTTCTTCAGCGTGGGCGTCTCCGCCTCTGCCACAACCGCCGGCTTGGCTCCGTCGATGCTGACAATGAAGACATGCTCGGCACGCGGAGCTGCGTGGGCGGTGAAAGCAAGAGTCAGGGCGGATGAAATGAGGCAGGTGGTGAATCGCATGACGATGAGAGCGCGAGATAACGCCACGCGGCGTGAATTGCTTCCAAAACATTGCGACGCGGTTGTTGCAGCGCTTGCGCCTTGAGCGGCCCCGCACCCTGCGCCAAGGATGTCTGTTCATGGAAGCCTGGATCGTCATCGCATTGCTCGCCGCCGTTGTCATCGCCTACGCCACGGAGAAAATCTCCGTGGACTTGGTGGCCTTGTCCATGCTCTGCGTGCTCGTCCTGACCGGCATCCTCAGCGTGGACCGCGCCTTTGCCGGTTTTGGAGATCGCGTGCTCATCATGCTGGCCGCGATTTTCGTGATCGGGGCCGCTTTGCGCGAATCCGGCGTGCTGGACGCGCTGTGCGGCCTGCTGGCGCGGCGTTTGGGCGGCCAGCCGGTACTGCTGACTGCCGTGCTGATGGCGGCAGTGGGTGGTTTGTCCGCCTTCATGAACAACACCACGATCACCGCCGTGTTTGTGGGGCCGGTCATCGGTCTGGCGCGGCGTTTGAAGATCTCCCCCTCGCGCCTCCTCATGCCGCTGGCCTTTGCCTCCATCCTCGGCGGCACCTGCACGCTGATCGGCACCTCGACGAATGTGGCCGTCAGCGGCGTCATCAAGCGCATGGGCATGGAGCCGCTGCGCATGTTTGAGTTCACCGCGGTGGGCATCGTCATCCT
>CAXNGR010000165.1:0-7590 GCA_964201265.1 Verrucomicrobiaceae bacterium | reverse complement strand
CCCCCAAACCCTGTTTTTCTATGAATGCCCTCCGCAACGACCTCAGCCGCCGTTCCTTCGTCTCCGGTGCTGCCAAGACCTTCCTCGGTGTCAGCGCTGCCACGCACCTGAACACCCGCGTGATCGCCGCGCCCGGCCAGGGCACTTCGCCGCTGAAGCAGGCAGCCACTGCCCGCAACGTCATCTACTTGTACATGAACGGCGGCATGAGCCATCTCGACACCTTTGACCCGAAGCCGGGCAAAACGGACATCATGGGCCTCACCAAGGTCATCAACACCAACGTCGATGGCATCCGCGTCTCCAACAACATCCCGCTGCTCGCCCGGCAGATGGACAAGCTCGCTGTCATCCGTAGCATGACCTCCACGCAGGGTGCGCATGAGCAGGGGCAGTACTACCAGCACACCAGCTACACCCAGCGCAGCAGCATCCGCCACCCCAGCATGGGCGCGTGGCTGCAAAAGTTTCAGGATCGTGGCAACCCCACGCTGCCCGGCAGCGTCATGATCGGCAATGACAGCCGCCATCCCGGTGCGGGTTTCTTCGAAAGCCGTTTCGCCCCGCTCATGATCAATGATCCCGAAAGCGGCATCAACAACGTCAAAACCAACCAGTGGTTCACCGAGGAGCGCTTCCACAGCCGCCTCAACACCGCCAAGCAGCTCGACCGCCAGTTTGCCGAGACCTACAACGTCAAAAACGTCCGCGCCTACGCCGACATGTATGACGACGCGCTCAAGATGATGAAGAGCGAGGAATTGAAAGCCTTCGACCTCAGCGCCGAATCCGACGCGCTGCGTGGCAAATACGGCAACGACCGCTTCGGCCAGGGCTGCCTGCTCGCCCGCCGCCTCGTTGATCATGGCGTTCGCTTCGTGGAAGTCTCCTTCGGAAGCTGGGACACGCACAATGCCAACTTCACCCGCGTGCCGGAGCTTTGCGATGAACTCGACTCTGCACTCAGCACCCTGCTGCAGGATCTCGAATCACGCGGCATGCTCCAGGAGACGCTCGTCGTGCTCGCCACCGAGTTTGGCCGCACGCCTGAGATCAATGCCAATGACGGTCGTGATCACCATGCGCCCGGCTTCACCTGCCTCATGGCCGGTGGCGGCATTCGAGGCGGCCAGGTGTATGGAGCCACCGATGAAAATGGCGGCAATGCCATCGAAAACCCGATCACCATCCCCGACTTCAATGCCACCATCGCCTACGCGCTCGGCATCCCGCTCGACACTGTGCTCTACAGCCCCAGCAAGCGTCCCTTCACCGTTGCCGACAAAGGCAAGCCGCTGGCAAATCTGTTCGGTTGATCCAATTCGAAGCTTACGGTGCTTTCTTCGCCTCCACCTTCGCGGGTGGGGGCGTTTTTATGGCTGGAGGCTTGGCCGTGAGTGTCAGCCAAGGGCTGCTGTCATTCACGATGAGCAAATCCCCGCGTGGTTCGGTGAATGGGATGAGATAACTGGCTGTGAATGTCTGCAATACATCAGGCGTGCTGGTGATCACTTCGACGGCAAAAGCAGACTGGCTTGCGATGGCTTCCGCCGTCGCTTTGAGCGTCAGTTTGACCTCGCCGCCCTTCGCAGGCACATCCACGGGGTCTGCGGTCACTCCGGCAGGCAGTTGAACGGCACGCGCCTGAATCTTGCCTGCGAACGTCCCGTTGGTTTTGACCGTCAGCTTGACCTCCGCTGTTTTGCCTGACTCCACGAGATACGCGTGCGTGTCGAGCGTGGCAGTGAGGGTGGGCACGAAGGGCTTCAATGACAGCTCATAGCGATGATCCGTGCTTCCTGCGTGAAAGCGGTCGGAGACGATGAGTTTGAAGTCGCCATCCTTCGGAGCCTTCCAGCGCAGTGCGGGGTCGAGATTGTCGCCGTCGTCGGTTTGGGTGAGCACTTTTCCCTCCGCGTCTTCGACGCGAAGGGTGGCGTCCAGCGGGCTGCGCATCGACTGCGCACGCACCGCGATGGCCAGGTCATCGCCCTTTTTGGCCGTAAAAGTGAAGGAGTCTTCCTCTGTCGGCTTGCTGATGCTGCCCGGCACGGTGGCAGGAATCGTGAGTGTTTTGGGTTCGTTCGCAGGAGCAGGTTTTTTCGGCTCATCCTTCACCGTGAGGCGGTACACATGGTTGGCGCTGCCTTTGAGAGCCACATCAGCCGCAGGTGGATGCGCGAAGGCGAAAACCTGCGCAAACAGCGTCCCATCCGTTGTCGGTGTGTGCTCGATGTGTGGGTCCAGGTTGTGCGTGTCATGCCCTGCGGCGATTTCGACGCCGCGCTCATTCAAGAGCCGCATCGCCGGGTCCATGGGGGAGCCGAGCGCATAACCGTGAAGCTCAAGCGTGATCGTTTTGCCCTTCTGCACCCGGATCGCGTGTGTATCGACATCCCCCGCCTTTTCCAGCACACCGTTGATCGTCACGTTCATCTTGGCCTCGGACGTTTTGGCGTCGGCCAGCACGTCATTGGGCTCCTTTTCGAGCGGGTCCGTGAATTTTCCCACCACAAAGATGCGCGGTGGCGTGCTGCCTTCGTTGGTATAAAAGCGCACGAGGTAGGGGCCCGGCGGCACATCCTTGGCGATGGTGGCGATGAATTTCTTGGGCTTGTCGCCCGCCAGCAGCACCAGTCCAGGATGGTTCGATCTCGCGACGGGCGATCCCGTTTCCAAACCCTTGCCTGCGACCGTGCATTCGACACGTGTCCCGGCCTGACCTCCGGCAGGAAAGATGTTTTCCAGCGCTGGAGGTGCCGCAGAGGCGGAAATGACGAATGACAAATGCAAAATGACGAATGTCAGCACCCGCCACCCCTTCGTCATTCGCCATTCGCCATTCGGAATTCCGCTTCTCATCACGCAAACAGCTCACGGATGGGCCGGCCGCCGTTGATGAGCTGCACGGGTCTCCCGGTGTTTGTGTGGAGGAGTTGATGCGGGTCGATGCCCAGCTTCGTGTAAAGCGTGACCGCAAAATCCTCCGGCGAGTAGATGTTCTCGCTGGCGTAGTAGCCCTTGGGGTCGGTGGCACCGATGACGCCGCCGCGTGGAACTCCCGCGCCTGCGAAAAGGATGTTCATCGCGCCAGGCCAGTGGTCACGACCGTTGTCCTTGTTTATCTTCGGCGTGCGGCCGAATTCTCCAAGCGCGACGATCAACGTGCTTTCCAGCAGACCACGTCGGTCGAGGTCGGTGATCAGCGCGGACATGCCCTGGTCAAACTTCTGCATGAACTCGCCTTTGCAGGTCTTGAACACATCGCGGTGGTGATCCCAGCCACCGTAGTTCACGGTGACAAACGGCACGCCCACCTCGACGAGACGACGAGCCAGCAGCATGCGCTGGCCCAGGTCGTTGCGGCCATAAAGATCGCGGGTCTTTTCGTCCTCCAGATTGATGTCGAAGGCTTCCTGGGCGGGCTTTGAGGCGATCAAATCGACCGCCTGCCCGTAGAACGTGTCAAAGCTCACCGCCGGGTCTTCCGCCACGGCGTTGTTCAGCCGCTTCATGCGATCCAGCGACATCCGCAGCTCACGGCGCGACAAGCCGCGTGCTTCAGAAATCTCGGAGGGTAGCACCACGTCACGCACCTTGAAACCCTTTGAGTTAGGATCGCCACCGGCAACGAAAGGCGCGTGTTCTGCGCCCAGGAAATTCGGGCCGCCGCTGCGGGTGATGCTGGGCAGCGTCATGTAGGCAGGTAGGCCGTTCTGCACGCCGCGCTTGTAGCTCACGACGCTCCCAAAAGACGGATGGAAGGTCACAAACGCCCCGCAGCCCACAGGCACCGGCGTGGGCGCACCGGTCATCATGTAATGGTTTCCGCCGCCATGGTTGGGGTCCTTGTGCGTGACGCTGCGCAGCACCGTGAATTTGTCGGCCACCTTGGCGAGGTTGGGGACGCATTCTGAGAAATGAACCCCGGGCACGCTGGTGCGGATCGGGTTGAATTGGCCGCGGATGTCGCTCGGGGCGTCCGGCTTCGGGTCAAACATCTCGTAATGCGACGGGCCACCATCGAGCCACACCAGAATGCAATTCACCGGACGCGAAAGCGAAGGCTGAGGGGCGGTGGCGGCCATGGCCTTGGCACGCAACAGATCGGTGAAACCCAAGCCGCCTCCTGCGGCGGTCAGACCGAGCTTCAAGAAATCACGCCGCATGTGGCCAGCGCAGTTATGGGTGATACGGGACATTTTTTGGGAGGGAAATAACCCCGAAATTACGGGCGCTGCCCTGCCTTCTTGCAAAGGGATCACATTGTCTCGCATTCACTGCGAGAGACCTCTCCGGCTCAGTTCACTCGCTTCTTCGGCATCGTGATAAAGGCCTCGGCGAGATAATGCGGAATCAGCGGCTGCTGGATGAGTGCGTCTAGCTCGGCTTGGCTCAATATTTGAATGATTTGAGCCAGGCGCAAGGCGCTCGGCTTGGCGGATCGAACGTGAGACAAATCCAAAGGCGGCTTCGGATCGAACGTGAGCCATGTTTGGCCGTCCGCCGTCCGCTCCCGGGCAATCTCAGCAGAAACGGTTTCGAGATCGGGCAAGAGGCGGCCGTTTTCGACTCGCGCGAGGTAAAAGCTCTGACGGCGGGCATCGCCGATGATCGGATAACTGTCTGGCACCTCAATATCCGGTGCCGTGAGCGACGACCAGCCGACGCACCACACGTTTCGCGATAGCGCCACACCTTGAGCCGCAGCAATCGCGATGCGGACACCGGTATAAGAGCCTGGGCCATTGCCAATGACGATGCCGGTCAGATCACTACCTGCGGCGGCCAAGGCGTCGCGAAGCGGCGCGAAGACTTGGGCGTTGTGCGAGCGTTCGGATTGAAACGAGGACTGAAACAGCACGTCATCGCCCCGCACCACAGCGATGCTGCCGTGGGCGGTGGAAAGGTCGAGGGCGAGGAGGGTTCGGGTCATTTCACGAGCGGTCCTTCCGTGACACGTCGCGAGCCATCCGGCAAGGCTACGATGTGAAACCAGCGTGTGTTCGGTGGCATCAAATCAGGAAACATATCCGCCCACTCGACGATGATGACGCCAGGTTCGGTCAAAAACTCGTCCCAGCCGATGCCGATGACTTCAGCGGCGGAATCCATTCGGTAGAAGTCAAAATGGAAAATCGGCAGGCGGCCATCAAGGTATTCGTGAACCAGCGTGAACGTGGGGCTCGTCACATCGGCCTTCGATACCATGCCAGCGACAATGCCGCGCGTGATCTGCGTCTTTCCAGCACCCAGATTGCCGCACAGAGCGATCACATCGCCCGCGACGAGTGTCGGCGCGAGTCGTGTGCCCCAGATGTGGGCGTCATCGGCAGTCGTGAGTGTGATCATGCATCAGCGCTTAGCGCGAAATGATCCCACCCCGTACTCTCAAAGTCAGGCGGTCTTCCTTCGCCGGGGGGGACGAGTTTGCCGATGATGGTGAGAGGGAGCTTGGGGAAGGCTGCTTGCCACTTTTTCATCAAAGAACGCAGCGTGCGCGGATTCACGGCAAGGAGGAGCTCGTAGTCTTCGCCATCGCCCCAGGCTTGGTCGAAGGTGCAGCCGGGATTGCAGGGCAGGGATGCCACGTTGACTTGATAATGCGTGCCGCTGGCAAGGGCGAGGCGCGGGAGGTCTTTGGCGAGGCCGTCGCTGATGTCCATGATCGCGTGCGGATGCGCGTTTTCGGAAAGCCAGCGGCCTTCTTCGAGGCGTGGCTCGAATTTGAGGTGCTTGCCCTTGATCGACCCGCCGAGACGGCCGGTGACGAGCAACACATCGCCCGCTTTGCCCTCGCTGCGCGAGAGCCAGCGCTTCGAAGGAACCGTGCCGCTCATGGAAATGGACAGCATGAGCACGAGGCCGCGTGAGGTCTCGCCGCCGACGATGTTGATGCCGTACTGCTTCGCGATAGCGCGCATGCCGCGATAGATCTCGGTGAGGAACTCGACCTGCATGCTCGGTGGGGCCACCAAGGTGATCATGGCATGCCTTGGAGTGCCGCCCATGGCCGCAAAATCGCTCACGACGCGGGCGATGGCCTTGCGGCCGATGAGCTTCGGCGGTGTTTCGAGCGTGAAATGCACGTCCTGCACCAGCGCGTCGGTTTTGAGCAGCGTGTGCTCGTTTTTCGTGCTGCGGACGACGGCGCAGTCGTCACCGGCCCCGGCGATGACATCGCGGTCGAGCTTCACACCGCGCATGAGGCGGCGGATGAGCTGGTCTTCTCCGATTTCGGCAAGGGTGGGCATGAATTTGAATGGTAAAATAATGGAGGGTAAAATGATGCCGGAAAAGCTCAGATTCAGAACATCATTCTACCCTTCATCATTTTACCAAAGCAGAGCATTCCTCAGCTCTTCACCACCACATTCTGCCCATCAAAGTGCAGCAGGTGGTTTTTGAGGCCGCGCATGGCCTGACGGTGAATGCAGACCTCAATGTCGCCGATCCGATGACGGTGCTCCGTGGGAGCCTGCATGCCGCTGATCCAGGTGATCTGCCACCATTCCTGGCCTGCAAGATCACCCTGGCTGCAGCGCACGTATTCGAGGTGCAGCACGTCAGCCGGATGGGCGAAGCGCTCGATGTTGTGCTTCGACTCCAGATACTCCACGAAGGCCTGCGAATAGATCAGGCCGCAGCGGAGTTTGTGGAGGACGAGGGCCATGAGTGAAATGACGAAGCCGGAATGATGAATGACGAAGGTCTTAACGACAAAGCGCGGGACGGGTGGGCCGTTCCGCGCTTTGGACACTGAGAAACAAAGAGCGGATCAGCCGAGAGCCTTGGTGTAGTTCGCGGCGACGGCGGTCCAGTTCACGGCGTTCCACCAGGCGGCGATGTAGTCAGGGCGCTTGTTCTGATACTTGAGGTAGTAGGCGTGCTCCCAGACATCGCAGCCGAGGATCGGCGTGCCGCTGTTGTCCATGAGCGGGTTGTCCTGGTTCGGCGTGGAGGTGATGGCGAGTTTGCCGTCCTTGACGACGAGCCAAGCCCAGCCGGAGCCGAAACGGGTCACACCAGCCTTGGCGAAGGCTTCTTTGAAGGCATCGAAGCTGCCGAACGTGGCGGTGATGGCCTCACCGAGAGCGCCGGTGGGGGCACCGCCAGCGTTCGGGCCCATGATGCTCCAGAAGAGCGTGTGGTTGAAGTGGCCGCCGCCATTGTTGCGAACCGGGCCACGGATGGCTTCAGGCACGCTGGCGATGTCCTTGCAGAGGTCTTCGATGGACTTGCCTTCGAGTTCAGCGTTGCCAGCGAGGGCGTTGTTCAAATTGGTGACGTAAGCGTTGTGATGCTTGCCGTGGTGGATCTCCATCGTCTGCTGGTCGATGTGGGGTTCCAGCGCGTTGGAAGGATAGGGCAGGGGGGGGAGGGTGTGGGCCATGGTAGGGTGGGGTTGAAGGTTCTCGGGTAAGTATCGCGAATATGAACGGGGGCAAGTGGGAGAATGCCCCATGCCGAACGAAAAACCGGGCGGTTTGGATGCGTTCGTGAGATAGAACCCCATGAACCTCCTCCAGCCACTTCGATTCGCCCTTGCTGCCCTCGTTTTAATTCTGCTTCCGTCCTGCGGCAGTGATT
>CAXNGR010000164.1:0-7600 GCA_964201265.1 Verrucomicrobiaceae bacterium | reverse complement strand
GGACCAATGACGCTGTGGTCTGCGCCTGGAATGCCTCGTCCTTCTGTCGATCCCTGCGGTAGGTCGCGAAGAAGTCATCGAACTTGCCCGCCAAGGCGGTGATGCCGCTGAGGATGGACTGGAAGTAGCCGACATGCCTTTGATCGATCACATGAAGCAAGGCGCTGATGCGTGTGATGATGGGTGAGAGATTCGGCGGCGTCCCGGCGATGGTCTGCACGCTTTGGAGGATCTGGGAGAGGTAGAGCAGCTCCACGGCGGCGAAGGCCTGACGGTCCGTGGCGGCATCATGCTTGACCAGATTCCACAGCGCTTCGCCAAACTGCTGCTGGAGCGCGGAGACGAGCATGTCGTACTCTTCGGCTCTGAGAGTATTGAGGGCGGGTTCTTCGGCGATGAACTGCTGCCAGTCCTGCGTGCTGAGCAGCTCCACGCGGCCCTGTCGGGTAGCATAGTCGGTGAGGAGGGCGGTGACATTGAACTCGCGCACCACGGCAAGCGTGCCGCTAGGGGAGTCGATGAGATCACCGAGACATTTTGCCAGAATTTTGCCAGAGCCGATGAATGTCTGGCTGACGCCGCCAAGCTTTTCCTTGGCGTGAGGAATAAGCTTCTCCACGGTGGTGATGAGCGCTTGGCAAAGGAGATCGCGGATGTGGTGGTTGCGAAACACCTCGTCCGCATTGGGCGGCGGGTTCTTGAGCCTGGAGCCGAGCCAAGACTGCACTTGATTGCCCGCCACGCCGCCCAGCCAGCCGAGCACACCACCGAGCGCGGCTGTGGATGCAACGACCCCCGCGCCGCCTGCTATGATTGCCGAAACGGCCGCAAGGCCCACACCGCCGAGAACAGCGATGGCGGAACATTTGCCAGGAGTGAGAAGCTGAGTGCTCATGGGGAGGAGATGTGCCGGACTCTGCGCTGCGGTCGCCGGCAATGCAATGCAGGCGATGCATTTGTTCAACGCGCACGGAGAGATACTCCTCCGTCCCGATCAATCGTCCTCTTCCCACTCCTCCATCAGCCGGGCGAGTTTGCGTTTGATGCTGACTTTGGCGACGGCGTTGAGGCGGTCGATGAAGAGGATGCCGTTGAGGTGGTCGATCTCGTGCTGGAAGGCGCGGGCGAGCAGTCCGTCGCTCTCGACGGTGACGGTTTTTCCATCGAGGTCGGTGTAGCTGACCTTGATCTTGCTGGAGCGGCGGATGTCGCCACGCAGCCGGGGGAAGCTGAGGCAGCCCTCTTCGCCGATTTCCTTGTCGCTGCCGAGTTCGAGCTGGGGATTGATCAGAACGACGGGCATGTGCTTCACCATGTCCACCTTCTCGCCGTTGACCTTCATGAAGGTGAGGCAGTCGGGATTGTGGGAGACGTCGATGACCGCCAATTGCAGGTCCACGGCGACCTGCGGGGCGGCAAGACCGACGCCGTTGGCCTCGCGCATGGTTTCGAGCATGTCGGCGGCCAGGGTGCGGATTTCGGGCGTGATTTCGCCCACGTTGCGGCATTTGGCACGTAGCACGGGGTCGGGGTAGCGGACGATTTTGCGGACCATGCCTGCCCTTATCACCGGCTTTTGCCGCGCTCAAGCGCGGTTCGCGCTTTGACGTTCAAGGTTCCAAGTTTTCAGGGGAACCACTGTCAACGGCGCACAACGCCCTTCAGCCATCGCAAACAACCGCAAACGCCGCCTCCGGCGGCAACTGGCTTTTGTCCTTGCCAAAAGGAGGCCGACTTCCTAGCCTCGCGGCCACTTATGACCGACACCGCCGCGCAATCGTCCATCAAGATCAAGCTGTTCCTCATGATGATCCTCGAGATCGCCATCTGGGGGGCGTGGCAGATCAAAATATTCTCCTACATGGGCATGCTGGGCTTCAACCAGGATCAGCAGTGGCTGGTGGGCAGCGCGTTTGGCATCGCGTCGATCGTGGGCATCTTCTTCAGCAACCAGTTCGCCGACCGCAACTTCTCTGCCGAGCGCTTCCTGGCCTTCAGCCACGTCGTGGGCGGTGTCGCGCTGGTGGCGACGGCGTTTCAGACCCAGTTCTGGCCGTTCTTCGCCTGCTTCGTGACTTACTGCTTGCTCTATGTGCCGACGATCTCGGTGACGAACTCGCTGGCTTTCGCCAATCTCAAAGATCCGGCGAAGGATTTCGGCTTTGTGCGCATGGGCGGCACCATCGGCTGGATCGTGGTGAGCTGGCCGTTCATCTTCCTGCTGAGTGAGAAGGCGGGTGCTTCCGAGACGAAATGGGTCTTCATCGTGGCGGGCATCATCTCCTTTGTGCTGGCGGCCTTCAGCCTGACCCTGCCGCACACGCCGCCGCGCAAGGATGTGGCGGCGGCGGACAAGGTGGCCTGGCTCAAGGCGCTCAAGCTGCTGAAAAATCCCTTCGTGCTGGTGCTGTTCATCGTGACGTTCATCGACTCGACGATCCACAACGGTTACTTCGTGGTGATTGATCCCTTCCTGCAACGGGTGGGCATTTCAGCGAACATGAGCATGGTGGTCAGCAGCATCGGCCAGGTGGCGGAGATTCTGACCATGCTCATCCTCGGCACGGTGCTCAAGAAGCTCGGCTGGAAGACCACTCTGATCCTTGGCATCTGCGGTCACGCGGCCCGCTTTGGCATCTTCGCCTTCTTCGGCACGCCGGAGAACCAGTGGCTCATCATTGCCGTCCAGGTGTTGCACGGCATCTGCTACGCGTTCTTCTTTGTGACGGTGTACATCTTCGTCGATGAGGTTTTCCCGAAGGACATCCGCTCCAGCGCCCAAGGCCTGTTCAACCTGCTCATTCTCGGTGTGGGCATGGTGGTGGCCAGCAAACTCTTCCCCTATGTGCGTGATCTTTACACGACCAATGGCGTCGTGGACTACAAGCAGCTCTTCCTCGTTCCTTCGGGCATGGCGCTGGCCGGCATCGTGCTGCTGGCGCTGTTCTTCCGCCCGCCGACGCACGGGCCGGAGGGCGAGGTGAAGCATTGATCAAAATGCAGCGCACGGCTTGAGCGTGGAGCTTCCAGGCTTTAGTCTGGTGGATGAACCCACCCGGACTCGACCATCTTCTCACCTGCCTCCGTTTTCCTTCCGTTTCCACTGACTCGACACGCACTTCCGATGTGCGTGCGTGCGCCGAGTGGCTGCTGGGCAAAGTGCGTGAGATGGGTCTGACGGGTGAGTTGCATGAAACGCCCGGCCATCCGGTGCTGCTGGCAAAAAACAAGCACGTCACCGGTCGTCGCACGGTGCTGCTCTATGCGCACTACGATGTGCAGCCTGCGGAGCCGCTGGGAGAGTGGAAAACGCCCGCTTTCGAGCCGACGATCCGTGATGGTCGAATTTTTTGCCGGGGGGCCACGGACAACAAAGGCCAGCTCATGGCGCACATGCAGGGCTTGGCTGAAACGCTGGCGAAGCATGCCGATCTGCCGGTGAATTTGACGCTGCTGTTTGAAGGCGAGGAAGAAATCGGCAGTCCGAATTTGAAGCCGTTCCTCGAACAGCATCGCGACGAGCTGAAGTGCGATGTGGTGGCGATTTCGGACACCGGCATGGTCGCGCCGGGTGTCGGCACCTTCACTTATGGATTGCGCGGCATCGCGTGCCTGGAAGCGAAGGTGCATGGCCCGGCGATTGACCTGCACAGCGGTATTTTCGGCGGTGCGGTCGCAAATCCGGTCACTGCGGCCGCGCGAATGACAGCCACACTGCATGATGCGGAAGGCCGCGTCATGATTGACGGATTCTACGACGGTGTGCGGCCCATCGCCGACTGGGAGCGCACGGCCTGGGCCGCGCTGGGAGATGGCGATGCCGAAATGCTCGAACTCACCGGCTCGCCCGCGTTGTTTGGCGAACCCTGCTACACCGAGCGCGAACGCCGCTGGGCGCGTCCCACCGCTGAAGTGAACGGCATCGGCGGCGGTTATCAGGGCGAAGGTTCGAAGACGGTGATCGGCCGCGAAGCCTTCGTGAAGCTTTCTTTCCGACTCGTGCCGGATCAAAATCCCGATGTCATTTTGAAGCGTGCCGAGGCGCATCTGCGCAAGCATTTGCCTCAGGGCGTGCGGCTTGAGATCAAGCCGGGCCACACTGGCATGCCGTATCTGATGGACCCGCATTCCACGCTCGGCACGGCAGCGCAGCGCGCGTTGAAAAAGGTGTTCGGCGACAAGATCGCGCTCATTCGCGAAGGCGGCAGCATTCCCATCGTGCAGGCGTTCAAGGACGTGCTCAATGCCGACACGCTGCTGCTCGGACTCGCGCTGCCGGATTGTCAGGCGCATGCGCCGAATGAGAACTTCCCCATCGCGAATTTCGAGGCTGGCGTTCGATTGAACCAGGCGCTGCTGGCCGAGTTGGCGTGATTTTTTTCACGCGGCCCGCAACCAAGTGGAGAGGCGTTTGTTTGAGCCGTCGTGCTTCAAACAACCAAACGCACTCACGACATGAAACTCAAAAAAACACTCATCTACGGCCTTGGAATCCTGTGCCTGACCTGCTTTGCCAGCGCTCAGGAAGGCGAACGCAAAGGTCCGCCTCCTGAAGGCGGTCAGCCCGGCAGGCCTCCCGGCGGCCCACAAGGAGGCGGCGATCCTGGCGCACGTCTCGCCGAATTCATCAAACGCGCTGACGCCGATGGTGATGGCAAGATCAGCAAGGATGAATTTGCCGGCATGGGCCGCAAGGAGAGCGAGGAACGCTTCTCCAAGATGGACGCCAACAGCGACGGCTTCGTCGATCAGGACGAGATCGGCAAGATCTCGCAAATGATGCGCCGTGGTGCTGAAGGGCAGGGGATGCGCCGCCCAGAAGGCGGCCCTCCAGGTGGTGGTGAAGGCGGCTTCCGTCGTCCCCCAGGCGGTGAGGGCGACAAACCGAAAGGTTCTCCAGAAGGAGAGCGTCCACGCGGTTCTCCTGACGGCGCAGGTCGTCCCGGCAGTCCTGGAGGTCCTGAAGGCGGGCGTCCCAGCATGTTTGGTGACCCCAAGGAAATGTTCAAACGCATGGACGCTGATGCCAATGGCAGCGTCTCTGAAGAGGAATACATCAAGGCCACCGAGAAGATGCGTGAGATGATGCGCAGTCGCGGTGGCCAGCCTGGGCAACCCGGTCAGCCAGGCCAAGGTGGTGGTTTCCGTCGTCCCGGTGGTGAAGGCGGCCCTCCTGGAGGTGGCGAAGGCGGCTTCCGCCGTCCGCCCACGGAAGGCGATGCGCCAAAACCCGAAGGTGATAAGCCAAAAGATCCAGCCTGATTCATTCAGCGTTTCGTTCTTAAATCACATCGCGGGGTGGCCGAAAGGTCATCCCGCTTTTGTTTACTGGCGTTCGATTGACGGCGGGGCTTGTGATGCGCCGAGAGAGGTTTATGGATGAGGCATGGTCGCAGTCGCGGACGTCAGCCTCAAAAACGAAATCCACCGCCTCAGGCAATCGTTTCGCTTGGTGCTGCTCTCACGGGTGGCGGTTGGCGCGGCAGTGGCGTCATCACTTGCGCTAGCACAGGAGGCTCCGGTTGCAGGGTTTGTGCCGGGTTCAGGCTCGCGTTCGGATGTGAAGCCCTTCTATTTTGCGGTGCCTGCTCCACGCGGACAAATCCTTGACCGCAAAGGACGCCCGCTGGCGCAAAACACCACGCTGCGCCGCTTGCAACTGACGGTGCCGGCCGCGCAGCGCAGCACGCTGGAAACTTATTCCGCCTGGCTAGAGAAAGCCCTTCTCGAACTCAGCCAGGATGTGCCGGCGGCCCGCATGCCGACCGCAGATCAGTTGAAACGTCATTTTGAAGACCGTCGCGAACTGCCCGTGACCGTGAGTGATGCGCTGCCGATAGAAGTGGTCATTGACGCAAAAAAATACCCGCATGCCAATGTGCGCACGGAGTATGCGCGGCATTACCCGCAGGGAGACATGGCGGCGCATCTTCTGGGCTACATCTCATCTGAGGGCGCTCCGCCAGCCGGTCCCATTTTACGCGGCGAGCCGCTCTGGCAGCGCACGGCGGGAGCAGTGGGGCTGGAGGCAGCCTACAATCAACAGCTCACTGGAACCGATGGCACGCTGTGCATCATGATGTCCGAGGCTGGCACTGTCGCGTATGAGCAGGTCTTCGTCGCACCTGAAGGAGGGCGTGATGTCGTCACGACGCTGAATCTGGACACTCAGCGTGTCGCCGAGAGCGCTCTCGACAAATCCGGCAAGCGCGGGGCCATCGTCATCGTGGATGCCTTCACTGGCGACATTCGCGCGATGGCAAGCAATCCACGCTTTGATCCGAATGCCTTCGCGCGTGGCATTTCCAGCAGCGACTTCGCCGCGCTCACGCAGAACATTGATGGACCGCTCTTTGATCGCGCCGTGCAGGGTAGTTATCCTCCAGGCTCGGTCTTCAAGCCCATCGTGGTCATGGCCGGAATGCGCGCTGCGACGGTGGACGCGTTTCGCGAGTTTGAATGCGGCCCCACGCTCATGATCGACGGACGCGAGTTCGACAACTGGTCCAAGGATGACAGTGGCTGGTTCAATGCGCGCGCCGCCATCATCCGCTCCTGCAACACTTACTTCTATCAGTCCGCCATGGTGACGCGGGACATGCCCATTCTTTACATGGCGCACGAGTTTGGCCTCGGCCAAGCGCCCGTGCTGCCTCTGAAAGCCTCTGCAGGCTCGCTGCCGAGGCGTGCACCGTCGAATCACGATCTTGCGAATCTGTCCATCGGCCAGGGCGTCACGGAAGCCTCGCCGCTGCAAATGGCGATGGCGATGGCTACCCTGGCCAACGGTGCCTGCCGCCCACGTCCACGACTGGTCATCCAGACCCAGTCCCAGTCCGGCCAGGTCGGCGATGTGACCAGCCCGGCGCGTGAAGCGCTCATTCCAGTGGGCGATTCCGATCTCGAAATCGTGCGGCACGCGATGTTTGGCGTGGTTAATCATGCGAAAGGCACCGGCAAGGCGGCACGCTTGAAAAACGTGGCCGTACACGGAAAAACCGGCACCGCGCAATGGGTGCTGCGTGGGGAGAAGGCCAACGTCGTCTGGTTTTGTGGTTATGTAGCTACCAATCCGCCTCTGGCCTTTACCGTCACCATTGAGGGGAATGCCGGTCAGGGCGGCCTCTCAGGTGGCGGCACTGCGGCACCGATCATCGCGAAGGTTTTACGAGACATCCAGGAGCGGCCTGCCGTCCACGACGTGAGTTATGAAAAGGCCGCCGTCATCGAAGAAACAGATCCCCTCACCGCGCCTTTGACGCCTGCTTACATGCTCGGTGCACCGCCGCCACCTCCGCCTGAGCGTGGGGGCTTTTTCTCACGCCTCTTTCGCTGACCTACCATGAAACATTGGCTCTCTAAGCTACGCGAACGCTGGCGGCAGCTTCCCACCTGGCTACGCCGCCTCGGTGGAGCGTGCGCCATCGTGCTTTTCATCGGTCTGGTGACTCTGGGCTTCGTCTGGCGGCACTACGCTGGCATCGCCGCCACCTATGACATGGAGGCGCTCACGCGTGGTCAGAATGAAACCCTCATCGTCGATGTCAGGGGCGAACTCATCGGCAGCGCCAGCGACATCGAGCGGGAGCCGGTCACGCTT
>CAXNGR010000163.1:0-7614 GCA_964201265.1 Verrucomicrobiaceae bacterium | reverse complement strand
GCGGCCAAGGGCGAGAACGTGGAGCTGGTCAATCTGGCAAGCGATCCCAATGAGAAGACGAACCTCGCCGCATCACAGCCTGAGAAGGTGGCCGAACTGCGGGCAAAGCTGGCTGAACTGGCTGCGCAGGCTGTTCCTCCGAAGAGCGTCCCAATGGAAAAGGGATTCAAGACTCCGAGGGTCTGGGGTCAGGCAGATTGAAGTTGTTCGCAGCTCTTATGATTAAGATGAATCAATTCGCCAAATCTTCATATCAGTAAGGGCTGCGAAGAAGTGCAACAACCGCGTTCCGCCTTGCAACCATGCGGGTTCCACAGTCATCGCTGCTGTGAATGGATTTGATGAATTCTGTGAGCGGAGCGGAACAACCCAGAGTTGTCGGCATCAGGCTGGGGTTTTGACGGTTTGTTGGTTCTGCTGTTCACAGGCTGTTCGCAGCCGTTTTTTCAGCTCAGGATTGTCCAGTGCGGCTTGGGCAGCCTGGGTTTCGGCGTCTTTTTTGCTGCGGCCACTGCCACGACCGAGTTCCGCCTCCCGCCAGGAGACGGCAGCCATGAATTGCTTTGCGTGATCCGGCCCTTCTTCGTCCACGATGGTGTAAACGAGGCTCTCGGTGCTGACGGATTGGATCTGCTCTTGAAGCAAACCCTTGGGATTGGCCTCCAGATCGCCTTTGCCGATGGAGCGCAGGTCTTCAGCAAAGATGTGGGCGGCGAATTGTTGCGCGGCCAAGTTTCCGGCGTCGAGATGGATGGCACCCGCGATGGCTTCGAGCGCGTCGGCTAGCGACGAATCGCGGTCGCGGCCGCCATTGGCCTCCTCGCCACGTCCCATGATGAGATGTGGGCCGAGATTCAGGCGACGGGCCACACGGGCGAGCGCCTTGGTGGAGACGAGCTGGGCGCGGGCCTTGGTCAGCACGCCTTCATCTGCCTGCGGAAGTTGGTGGAAGAGCAGGTGCGAGAGCGTGAGCTGCAGCACGGCATCGCCGAGGAACTCGAGCCGCTGATTGTCCGCCTGCGGGCGCTGGTGCTCGTAGCCGACGCTGCCGTGCGTGAGCGCGAGCTGGAGCAGCGCGGGATCGCGAAAGGTGTGCCCGAGAATGGTTTCCAGCTTGTCCATGTGTGGCGCGACTCAAGCCACTGGAACACTGGCGCTCCAGTGAAAAGTGGGGTGACCGACGGGATTCGAACCCGCAACAACCAGAATCACAATCTGGGGCTCTACCGTTGAACTACGGCCACCATCTCAATCGAGAGTGCGCGGATAGTAGTCGGTCGGGGAGGTTGCGCCAGCGAAAATTCAGGGGGTGGGTGAGGTGTGCGGCTGGGAAGACTGTTTCGGGTGTTGTATCTGGACGTAAGAACTCAATTGGCTCTGCGGATCGTATCGCAGGAAGGCGTAATCAGGGGAGTTCTCTGGACAGACAATGACGGGCTTGCCAACGGAAGCGCCGAGATGCTGAATGAAGTGAAGAAGGTCGTTGAGGTCTGTCTGTCCGGTCAGGTTGGATGGCCAGAAGTCGAACTCAATGGCTGCGTCGTGGAAGAAGTGGCAGGCAAGTTCGAGGTTGCCGATGCGAAAGGTGAGTAAACGTCCAAACTCGCTCGTGTCACCGAACGAAGATGGCAAAGGCAAAAGCTGTTCGCCGCCACGATACTGAATATCTGTCGCCATCAAGCGAACGACCTCGAGAGCGTGCTGCCAATCGGAGGCAGACGTTTGGAAAACGTAGATGTCACGAAGCGCACCATCGCTGGCGAAGTCCTCTGCTATGGTTTGCCATTCAATGCTCACTCAAGGGACGTCTTGTTTGGGTAGGCTTTTGAGACTGGTTTAACGGTCAAGGATCAGTCGTCCTTCGGTTTTCCAATCGCGGTTTTGAGGAGGTAGGTGGAGCCGCCAGCGAGCATGATGAAAAAGACAGGAATGAGCATCTCAAAGATCTTCGGTGGACTCCCAGACCCAGTCGGGAGCATCCGAATCAGGGGATGCAAAAGCATCGCGACGAACCAAAACGCGAGGTTCACGAGGATGATCTTCTGGGCTTGGGCTTTGTTCATGGTTCACTCCTTGTATCAGTGCGGTGTTTCGACGGACTGATTCTGCTTCTTGGCCGTACTTTTAAGCGCTGGCATCACCACTAGCGGTGGGGCGGGTTGAGACCGGCTTGAGATTGGAGTAGCTGTCAGTCATCGTGAAACACCGGCTGATGGTGGTTGTTCTGCCGCGTCTTGTTCGGACTGCTTTTTGTCGCGTATCCACAGTGGAATTGAATGACACAACCCAATGAATGCTATCGCAACTCCAGCGATTTCGGGCGCGGCAAAAAAGAAGATAAGGGCATGTTCATCAAAAAACTGAACCACGATCGCTATCACCCATGCAAAGTAAGCAATGGTCACCAACCAGCCGAGTCTGAACCATGTCGAAGTCCCAGCTTTGATCCGCTCAAGGATAATGAACGAGACGACGAACAAAGTGCAAATACTGAGGCACTTTATGGTGAAATCATTCCAGATATCAAACAATACCATAATCCCGAGCAGCATGGTCAACGGTGCGATCATGGACGCCATCAGGAAAAAGATGCAGGCATTCGCCAAGTCCGATTGGAGTTCATTTTTCATCAGAGCATCGAAGATCATTCACAGATCGTGAGGTTTGTCAGCCGCTTTGTAGCCGACGAATTGGAGGGAATATCACGCGGCTGCGCGCTCTTGCCTCCGAAACCACAGCCAGGGCAACGCGAAGGCGGCGGTGATGAGCACGGTGAGCACGCCGATCATGGCGGTCATGCCGAGAGTGATGAGGCCGCGATTGCTGCCGGTGGCGAGAGCGCCGAAGGCCAGGCCGGTGCTGAGGCCGCAATAAGCGAGCGAACGGCCCAGCGCAGCGACGCGTTCCCGCGTCATGCCCGGCTCCCGCAGCGCATGCATCACATGGATGGTGAAATCGAGGCCCAGGCCGAGGCAAAGCGGCACCGCGCCCACGCTCATGAGATTCCAGGTGAGACCGAACGCGCTCATGCCGCCGAGCAAAATCCAGCCGCTGGCGGCGAGCACCAGGAAGGCAAACCCACGCTCCCGCCAGCCGTGAAACACGAGGAAAAACAGAAGAATCGCGATAGCGGCCGTTGGAACGCACACGCGCAGGATCTCACGCTTGAGCAGCGGCTCCAACGAGGTGCGCAGAAAGGCCCAGCCTGCGGGATGAGCGCCGGGGATTTTCTCCAGCGCAGGCAGCACGGCGGTTTTTTCCACCTCGCGGCCTGCGGCGAGGCGGAGAGACCCCAGCGCCATCCAGCCGTGTTCCTCGTGCTTGGAAACGATGCCGCCGAGGTTTTCCAGCACGACGGGTTTCGGCCACAGCGGCAGCGTGGGTCGGGTAGTGGTCCATTCGCGCCATTGTTTGAAGACGTTCTGCGTGAGCGCGAAGGCCACCTCGGTGAATCCGGCGGCATCCACGGCCCTGCGAAGTTCGTCCTCACGTTGGGCGAGGGCTTGCAGCGCGGCGAGATTGGCTTTCTGCGCCTCGGCATCAGGCACGAGCGCTAGCGGCAGCATGTGGCTTTCGACCTCGTCGGTTTTCAGCACGCCTTGCGCGGTGGTGATGCTCTGACGCAGCGCGGTGGCATCGTTGGCGGCGAAGATGAGCGGGATGTTGCGCCCTGGCTCGGAGTTCGCGTCCATCATGCGTTTTTCGATGTCCTCAAACACATCGAAGGCCTCGCTCTTGTCTGGCCGCAGCACGGCGGAGCCAAAATCCATCTTCGGCAGGCCTTGTACGATCAAAATGACCGTAGCGGCGATCAAACCGATGCCGACGAGCCAGCCCATGATGCTTTGCATTTTCATGGCGATGTTGCTGGAGCCTTGATGCTCCTCAATCTTGCCCGCTTTCATGCCGAGCGGCAAAAAGCCAAACAGCATGACCGCCGCGCCAATCAACACGCCCAGCGCTGACAACACACCGAGCTGCGCGACTCCCGGAAGCTGGCTGAGGCCCAGCATGGCAAAGATGCCCGCGATGCTGACCGCCGACCACGCCACGCCGGGCTGCACGCGACGGCGGATGCTCGCAAAATTCTCGCCCGGATGCTCCCGCGCCACATGCAGGCCCACCACGCCGAAGTCCTCGATCAAACCGGTCAGGATGGCCGCGAATCCCATCGACATGACATTGAGCGCACCATAGATCACACTGGCGGTGCCGAGCGTGATCAAGTTCGCGCAGAGGATCGCCAGCAGCAGCCAGAACAAGGGCTTCACACTGCGATGCAGCAGCCAGAACAGAAAGCCGACGATGAAGGTGACCGCGCCAATCGACTGCCGCATGTCCCCTTCCATGCCGGTGGCGATCTCGGCCTGAAACGCGGGATCGCCGGTGAAGCCGATCTTCACGCCAGTGAGTTCGGCCTGCTGCGGCAGCCACTTCTCACGCACCTCGCTCTTGATCTGAGTGAGCCAGGCGTTTGCGGCACGGTAATCAGCCAGCGCTTTGCCGGGTGGTGTGACAAACAACATGCGCAGCGTGCCATCGGCGCTGCTGAACTCATCGCTCATCATGCTGCTCATGTCCGCGCCCCCGCTGAGGAGCTGCATGGCTCCGCGTGCGAGTCCCAGCGGATCGTAACCGCTCATGGTGGCGTTTTGCAGATCGAGCGAGGTGCCCGCCGTTTCCTTCGCTTGCGTCAGCAGGGCCGGGAGTGACGCCGCATCGACTGAGGCGGTCAGTTTCGCGATCTCCTGCGGTGGCGCATTGAGCCAGAGATAAGCGACGACTTCGGCGATGATCGCGGGATCGGATTGCAGCAGCGATTTGCTGCGCACGCTGGCGCAAAGCTCCGGTTTTGAAGCGAGATGCTCGGCCAATGCTTCTGCCGTGACCTCGACAAGCGCCGGATCATCGGCCTGAACGGCGATGAGCAGCAGATCGCGCTTCTGCTCGCGCAATAGGCGCGTGCCTTGCAGCCCCGGCAGCTCCTGCGGCAGCAGGCTGAGCGGATCGACATCGAAATCCAGCCGCGACACACCAAACCAGCCCGCCACGATGACGAGCAGCACAAACAGCAAGCGAAGCGGGGCGGGTTTCACAGTTTGGACCAGTCTTCCACTGGCAGTCCGCTGACCCTCTGGAACTCGGATGTGTTGTTCGTCACCAGGACGCCATTGCGTGAACGGGCCGTGGCGGCGATCCACAAATCCGCCTGGCTGATGGCTTGTCCCCTGGCTTCGAGATCTACTCGAATGGAGACATAGTGATCGGCCGTCTGCTCATCCGGCCACACTACCGTGAAGGGCGCGATGAATGATAGAACGGCCGACTTGTTTTGCGCGGCTCTGGCACTTTTGGCCGCGCCGACAAGCAACTCGGCCCGCACTTGAGCAGGAATAAAAACTTCGCTGGCAGGCGTCGCATTGAGCTGTCGCATGACCTCAGCGGATTTTCCACGCAGGCAGAACACCACCATGTTTGTGTCGAGAAACCAGGCCATGCGCGTGAGTTATTCCAGGCTCAGGGCTGTCACGGGCCGTGACTTGCCTCTTGCTGGCGCTTCAAAGGTCAGATCATCGGACACGGAGCCGAACAACTTCAACCAGCCGACAGGATAGCCGTTTTGTTCGGAAGTTTCCTCGAGCGCCGCTCTGGCAAGCTGTTCCCTTGCCCAGATGCTCACTGGCTTCTTTTCTCGCCGCGCCACATCCTCAAGGCAATGCGCGAGGCCGGGATCGAGCTCAATGGTTAACGTGGACATGCTGGCAATATGACCGCCTTGGGGTGAATTGCCAAGCGCTGAGAATCCAAGCCCTGGCCAGATTGATGCCGGGCCGCCTCATTTTCGGCTGGATCATTTTGCGAAGACCCGCCAGCATCGCGGCCATGTTTTTCCTTGCCGCCACCTCGGCCAGTTACTGGCCCTTCGTCGTTCTCGCTGTCAGCGTCGCCTTCATCATCATCGCGATCAGCAAGCTGCGCATGCATCCCTTTCTGGCGCTCATCCTGGCGGCGTTGCTGGCCTGTCTGCTGGCGGGGAATGCCTCGTGGGATGTGGTGCAGAAGGATGGCAAGGTGAAGACGATGCCCGCCCTGGTGGGAGCGGTGGAGATGGTGTCCAAAGGGCTCGGTGATTCGGCGCGTGACATCGCGATCTCCATCGCCCTCGCGGCGATCATTGGCATGTGCCTGATGGAAAGCGGTGGCGCGGACAAGGTGGTGCGGCGTTTCCTGGCGTTCTTTGGCGAGAAGCGGGCGGGCTGGGCGCTGCTGTGGAGCACCTTCATTCTGAGCGCGCCGATTTTCTTCGACACGATGTTCATGCTCATGGTGCCGCTGGCGATGGCGCTGCGCATGCGCACGGGGAAGGATTACACGCTGTACCTGATGGCGATCTGCTGCGGCGGCACGGTGACGCATTCCATGACGGTGCCGCATCCGGGACCGGTGGCGGTGGTGGAGAGCCTGAAGCTCAATGTGGGCGAATCGTTGGTGGGCGGACTGGTGATCGGCGCGATCACTTGCTTCTTCGGCTTCCTGTTCAGCAAGTGGCTCAATGCGCGCACCGATGTGCCGCTGCGTGAGTCGGGCGGTGTTTCGTTGCAGGATTTGCAAGGCGTCAGCGCGAAGCCGGAAAACGAGCTGCCCTCGTTCTTCTGGAGCATCACGCCGGTGATCCTGCCGATCGTGCTCATCAGCCTGACGACGGTGTTTGAACTGGCGCATGCCGGGGCGGCCAAAGGCGCGGGCTGGGGCGTGACGCTGGTGAGCGCGCTCGGTGGCGAGCATGGTTTCAACGGCATCCGCGCCTGGGTGGACTTCATCGGCCACAAGAACATCGCACTGCTCATCGGCGCGGCCATCTCGGTGGGTGTGCTGGCGAAGCAGCGCCGCTTTGGCCTGAAAAAGATCGAGGATCTGATGGGACCGCCGCTGGAGACGGCCTGCATGATCATTCTCATCACCAGCGCCGGTGGTGCGTTTGGCTACGCGCTGCGCAGTGCCGGCGTTGGCGGTGCAGTGGCAGAGCTGGCGAAGAATTACAGTCTGAATCTCATCCTTCTCGGTTGGATCGTGGCCGCAGTCGTGCGCGTGGCGCAGGGTTCAGCCACGGTGGCGATGCTCACTGCCGCTTCCATCATGGCACCCATGGTGGTGGGAGCCGATCTCGGCTGCCATCCGCTCTACCTCTTCACCTCCATCGGCTTCGGCGCGATGTTCTGCTCCTGGATGAACGACAGCGGCTTCTGGGTGGTGAACCGCCTCAGTGGCATGACCGAGAAAGAAACACTGCGTACTTGGTCGCTTCAGCTCACGGCAGATTCGATCATCGGCTTGCTGGTGACACTCATCTTGAGCAAACTGCTGCCGATGGTGTGACGATGGGTCAAAGCGCTGCCAGCGTGGGCGGCCCCGATCAGACTGGCCTGCTGGAAAGCGTTTAGGCCTTGTTGTCTTATGTGCTTTTCATGGAATGCGATGTGAAGACCTATGCGCGATCCAGCGGTACAACTGTCGAACGTGAAGAAACGCCGGGATCATGATGAGGACAGTGGCGACTGCCACGAACGTGTGAGCACGCCAGTTGAGAAGAAATGTCTGCCACTGGTTGACGGT
>CAXNGR010000162.1:0-7632 GCA_964201265.1 Verrucomicrobiaceae bacterium | reverse complement strand
GAAGCCGGGACTACAGTGCTCTGATTTCACACCAAGCGCTGCTTCAAGGCCCGCACCTCGCCGCTCACATCGGCGGCGAGGAGAAAGGCGGACACCACGACGACGCGTTTCGCTCCTGCGGCAGTGATTTCATCCAACCGTGACGCGTTCACGCCACCGATGCAGAAAATCGGCAGCGTCACGAGACGATGGACCTCGGCGATGTCCTGCAAGCCAATCGGCACATAGTCCGGCTTCGTTCCCGTCGCGTACAGCGGCCCGAAACCGATGTAATCCGCGCCTTCCGCCTGCGCCGCGACGGCTTGACCGAGGCTGTGAGTCGATTTGCCGACAAAACACGCCGAACCGACCACCGCGCGCGCCTTGGCGACCGCATCATCGTCCTGACCGACATGAACGCCCTCGCTGCCGACCGCAGCGGCCACTTCGAGATGATCATTGATCACCAGCGGCACGCCATGATCACGCGTGATGGGAAGCATGAGCCGCGCGAGACGCTCGATCTCACCTGCGGCGAGTTTTTTGGCTCGCAGTTGCAGCAAATCGACTCCGCCAGAGCAAAGCTGCGAGGTCATGTGCTCCACCTTTCCCGGCGTCACATAACCGAGGTCAACGATGCCATAGAGCCTTGCGTCTTGAATGCGTTTCATGCCGCATTGCATTGGCTTTGGAGGCCTGGGGCGCAAGCGCAGTTTCCATTTGCTCCCGTTCCACGCGGCGTTTAAGGCCTGTCATGGCGGGAAGCATCCTTGGCGGTGCCTCCCGTTTTCTTTCCGTTCGCAGATGCAGGGAAGGCCGTGAGAACCGGCCACAGTGGCGCTGCGGTATCGGGTTACAGACCTCCATTCATGCCCTCGGGCATGGAACACAGCCAATCGGGAGCAATCCTTGGTGAAGGCGGGGGCGAGGAGTGGCGCACACGCGCTGCATAAACCCGGAGTCCGAACATCTCGCTGCGAACACATTATCCGACCCGCCATGTGGCGGTGCGCGGATGAATTCATCGAACCAATGAACACCCCAAAGACATGTACCTCCACACTCCCTGTGGCCGCAGCTTCGTGCTCGCGTCCTTACTCCTCGGGAACACGCTCCAACTGAGAGCCCAAGC
Organism: Verrucomicrobiaceae bacterium; assembly: GCA_964201265.1. Taxonomy (GTDB): domain Bacteria; phylum Verrucomicrobiota; class Verrucomicrobiia; order Verrucomicrobiales; family Verrucomicrobiaceae; genus Prosthecobacter. Next base: position 6,521 of record CAXNGR010000162.1, on the reverse strand, counting down.
GCCCCACAAATCCGGCCCACTGCCGGAAGTCGTCATCACCGCGACGAAAACGGAAACGGAATCCTGGCGCACCGCCAGCAGCGTCACGGTCATCGACCGTAAAAAAATCGACGAGCAGCAACTCAAACTGCTGCCTGAAGCCCTGCGGCAGGTTCCAGGACTCGTCATCGCAGATCGCGGCACCCCCGGCTCGGTCAATGGCATCTTCCTGCGCGGCACGAACAGCGACCAGACGCTCGTCGTCATCGACGGTCGCCCGATTCCCGCGAACCTCGCCGGTCTTTACAACATTGAGACCATGGCGCTCGACAACGTGGAGCGAATCGAGGTGCTGCGTGGCCCAGCGGCCAGTTTGTACGGCGGCAAAACGCTTGGTGGCGTGATCAACATCATCACGCGCAGTGGCAAAGGACTGGAGAAGCCAGAAACCACGCTCTCGTGGGAAGGCGGCAGCTTTGGCACCTCCATCGAAAACCTCAGCACACGCGGCGCGGCTGGCATCTTCGACTGGAGCCTCGAACTCAGCAGGCACGACACGCAGGGCTACCGCATCAACAGCCAGATGCAGCTCAACAACATGGCGGCAAAATTCGGTGCCCAGCTCGCCGACTCGCTGCGCTTTGACCTCGACCTGCGTTACTACCTCGCAGACATCGGCGTGCCTGGAAACCTCGCTAGCAATGATCCAAACGACCATGTGCTCACCGAGTTCTGGAGCCTCTCGCCGCGCCTCGTGTGGGAGACCACGGACCGCTGGACGCAGACACTGACTTACCAGTTCGGAAACTTCCGCCAGGCGTCCACGGGCTTCAACTTCGGCGGCGGCAACAACCGCATCACCTCGCGCAATCACTTCTGGGAGTATCAGAGCGTGGTCGAGATCACTGATAAGTGGACCCTCACCGCAGGAGCGTGGCTGCAAGACATCGGCTACTCACGCTACAACGACGACACGCCCGGAATTTTCAACCGTGGCGGCAAGTCCTACGACGTTGATCAGGCCGAAACGAACTGGGCGCTCTACCTGCAATCCCAGGCCGAAATTCTGCCAGGCTGGAACCTCACCGGCGGACTCCGCCATGACGAGTACTCTGACTTTGCCGATGCCACCACCTGGCGTGTCGGATCGAGCTGGCGCATGCCCTGGACTCAAACGGTGCTGCATGCCAATTACGGCACCGCCTTCGCTCCGGCGAGCCCGCAGAACCGCGAAGCCGCGCTGTTTGGAAATCCCGCCTTTCTGGAGCCGGAACACAGCAAAGGTGTGGAATTTGGCATCGAGCAGCCCTTTGCAGGAAACAAGGGCAGTGTCAGCCTGACTTACTTCCGCAACAGCATCACCCATCTGATCGTATTCACTCCACCAGCCGGACCGCTGCGTCAGATCAACAAGGCGCGGACGGAAGGTCTGGAAGCCGCGCTGAGCTGGCAGCCCTGCGACCGCTTCGGTTTCAGCACCCAGTACACTTATCTCGAAGCGGATGACCTCACCGCCGGCACACGCCTCGTGCGCCGACCTCGCCATCAAATTTCCGGCGACGCCTGGGTCAAGCCGACGTCCAAATTCCGCCTCGGCATCGGCGGGCTTTACACCATCGACCGTGAAGACGGCTTCGGTGCCGCTCAGCGCGACATCGAGGACTATCTTCGCCTGCGGCTGACCGCTAGTTACGAGGTGTGCAAAAAACTCGAACTCTTCGCCCGAGTCGAAAACCTGCTTGGCGAGCGCTATGAGGAAGTTCTCGGCTTCCCCACCATGCGCACCGGGGCTTACGCGGGATTCCGGCTACGTTTTTAAAAATGCGGTCCAGTTGCTGTGCGACTGGTGGCCGCAAAAGCCCGGTTGCGAAGCAACCGGGCTACTTTAAATCAGCCGCGTGAGCCGCCGCCCGCCACGTCCTGAATCCCCTGCCGCGCTGCGCGAGCGGTTCATCGGCCGTGTCAGCGCTGACAGCCCCTTCTACCGGCTGTTCGATCACCTGCCGGACCTCGCCTTCTTTGCCAAAGACAGCGACTTCCGCTTCATGTGCGCCAGCCGTCGTTTCATGGACCGCTTCGGCATCACCGAGGAGGCTGGTATCGTCGGCAAAAACGACTTCGATCTCTTTCCCACGCGCCTCGCCGAGAACTTCCGCCGTGATGACGAGGAGGTGCTCGCCAGCGGCAAACCGAAACTGCACATCGTCGAGCTGTTCTTCACCGACCAGGGCATCCCGGACTGGTTTGTGACGAACAAGCTGCCGCTCTTCGACGATCAAGGCCGCGTCATTGGCATCATGGGCACGGTGCAGAGTTTTGAGGGCAAGAAACAGGTGCTCCAGCCCTACCTGCAAATCGACCGCGCCCTCGCCTACATCCGCGAGCACTTCCGCACTGGCGTCTCCATCACCGAACTCGCGCAAATCGTACATCTCTCGCCGCGCCAGTTGCACCGCAAGTTCGTCGAGACCTTTGGGGCCAGCCCGCAGGCCTTCATCATGAAACTGCGCATCCAGGCCGCCTGCGAAGCGCTGCAAAAAGAAGGTGCGCAAATCACCGAAGTGGCCCGCGATCTCGGCTTCTGCGACCAAAGCGCCTTCACCCACCACTTCCACCGCCACATGGGCCTCACCCCGCTGAAGTACCTGCAACAGTTCCGGCTGAGGAGAGCGTAGGGCAGCCTTTTGTTAAACGACCCATGAAACAGGTGAGACGTTAAAAATCAGCAGTCAGAGGTGCTCTGCCGCAGACGCCACTTCTCACGTCTGACTTCTCACTCCTCAGGCTTGCCTCGCCCATCGCTGATTTTTCCGGTTGCCCACACCGCCAAGTCCGCTTAAAGACTGCGCCCCGGAAAATTCCGCGCGATTAGCTCAGTGGTAGAGCATTGCCTTCACACGGCAGGGGTCGCAGGTTCGAACCCTGCATCGCGCACCATTCAATTTCTGCGAGGCTTAAAGCCTGAAAGCAGCTTTTTGAATTCATCCAAACGCTGGGACTCGGTTCCATATCGGCCTGAGGCATACAACTCGGCCAGCGGTTTGATTTGTGGGGCCAAATCCGGCCTGAAAGCGGAAACGCGCTCGGCATAAGCCAGTGGGCCTTCATGCGCGAGGCGAGGCCGCACACCGGCTTTGGCGAGCTTTTGGCACACACGCTGCCAGACGCGCATCCACGGGTCCGCATGTCGTGCGGGCCGTCGCAACCACCATGCAACGAACGCGGCAACGAGAAACACGGCCGCAATGCTGGCGACGAGCAGCGAGAGCCGACTCTGCACCAGCCCCAGGCGCTCCAGCAGACCGCGCTGCGTTTCCTGGTTGTAGTCGATGACGCGGTCCTGCCAGGCATAGCTGAGGCTGTCCCACAGAAGACGCATGCGCTGCGTGACGCGCCCCCAGAGGCTGCGGCGCTGCCGCTCGGCGGCCTCCGCTCCTCCCGCCAGCCAAGAGCGCAGATCAATGTTCACACGGTCGGGTGCCAGCGCGGCGGTGGGGTCGATGCGATACCAGCCCACCCGCTCCAGCCAGACCTCGGTCCAGGCATGCACGTCACTTTGTTTCACGATGAGGTAGCCGCCGTTGTGATCCGAAAACTCACCGCCGAGATACCCCACCACCAGACGCGAGGGGATGCCCGCCATGCGCATGAGCGTGGCAAAGCTGGCGCTGAAATGCTCGCAGAAGCCGGTGCGGCGGCTGAGGAAGAACTCCTCCAGCCCGCCCGGTCCCGAGTACTCACCCGGCTCCAGCGTGTAAGTGAAGCCCTGGGTACTCAGGTGCTTCAAGGCGAGCTGCACGATCTGTTCATCGCTTTGCGCGGCCGCCTCCCACGAATCCGTGATCTGTTTGAGCTGTGGGGAGATGTTCCCAGGCAGTTGCAGCGCAGCTTCACGATGGTGATCCGGCAAATCACGCAGCGGCGGTTGTTCGACGCGAGATTTGACCTCGAAGCGCTCCGAACTGCGCACCGGCATGGGCGAGATGAGCGTTTCATCGAACTCAGGATACAAACGCATGCCGCGGGCGATGGCGCTGAGCGGCAGATCCAACGCGGGCACCCACGTCCGGCCATGCGGCTCCAGGTCGATGATCTGACGCACATCATTGGGGCTTTGTTTCGCGGGAAACATGGGCCGGTAGCCGAGGCGCTCGCCACGCGTCCAGCGCAGGCCTTCACACTGCCAAAGTGTGATGCAGCGCCAGTAGCGGTGCATGTTCGGCGGTGGCTGGCCATCGGGAAAACGCACGCGGAAGGCCACATCCGTCCTCAAGGCCAAACTGGCGATGCCGCCAGGATCGAGCGTGTTGTCGATACCCGTCTCACCAAACCGGCTGCGGCCCAGCGCGGCGCTGAGATCGAGCAATCCGCGTGGAAACACAAAAAACAGCATCAGCGCCAGCGGCACGGCTTGAGCGAAGAGTGTGGCCGTCACCCGCGCCGGTTCGCGTGCTCCGGGCGCGCTGCGGCGGAAGCGCACCATGCAGCCGGTGATGAGCAAAAACACCCCCAGCACCCAAGCCGAGCGAGACAGATGATTTTCGAGCAGAATGACGCAAAACGCGAGGAACCAGCCAATCAGCCCCAGCACCTGAAATTCACGTGGCGTGCGGCTTTCCAGGACCTTCGCGCCTGCCAGCACGAGCAGCAGGGCGATGCCCGGCTCCATGCCACGCATCTCTCCATACTCAAACCACACGGCCGCGATGCCCGCGACGATGACAGCCGCGCGTACGATCACATGCGGCACGCCCATGCGCAGCACGCCGCGCCAGATCAAACACAAGGCACACACCGCCAGTCCTGCCGTGGCGATGTAGCCATGCATCGGCCAGATCGCCAAAAGCAGCGCCAGACTCAGCAGCAGCAGCGGACGCGCAGGCAGATAGATGGATTGCTCGAAGCTGATCTCACTCGTCCCCTTCCCTGACTGCAAATCCCCCGAAACCGCCGCTACAGCATCCGTGCTCGTCTGCGAGGCGAGCGCGTCCAAGCAGCGCCGCAGATGCGCAGGCCCAAGACCAGCGCGAATGGTGGTCTCAGGCAGCCGCAGCTCATACGGACGCGCTTCGCTCTCGCAGATCTCCATCCAGCGAGCGAATTGGGAAGCGCGGGCGGCCTCGTCGAGCGTGAGCGCCTTCCAATCGAGCACCACGACGCCTGCCACATTTGAACTCCAGGTTTTGACCATGAGCGGGCCGCCGCGTGCCGCCGCGCGCCAGTCGATGTGACGCGGTGAGTCGCCCGCATGCCACTCCCGCAGCCCGGCAAAGTCATCACCACCACTGCTTTGCGCTCTCGCGGTGGAAACGACTGCCGCATCGCCTTGCAGCGAGTGATCAGGCGCGGGCAGCGGCAGATCGCCTTCCGGTTTGGGATGCACGCGCCGCACCCAGGAGGTCTGCATGACTCCTTCCGCCGTAAACAAGCCCAGCGGATACACGCTGCGCACCATGATCCGCAACGCGCCGCCCGCATGCCGCGATGGCGGCGGCAGATTCACGAGCACAGCCTGGCCTGAGGGCACGCGCTCAACAAACACCGAGGTCTCCGCGCCGATGACCAGCACCTCTAGCCCACACGGCGAAACCGCGCCCGTAGCCCGCAGCTCCAACGGGATGCGCTTGGACTCATTCTGTGCTGTGGGTCGCCCTCCAACGAGGCGCACGCTCACTCCGCGCAGATTTGCCCGCGCATGCAACCAGGACAATGCGCCCATCGCCGCCGTGATCAGCGTGATGAGATGCGCCGCGCCGTTTGATTGCGCTTCCGCCGCATACCACATGCCGCCCACGATGGCTGCGAGCGCCAGCGTGTGCCGGTTCCAGCGGACGCGTGTTTTCATCACTTCAAGGCAACGGTGTTTCCGCGATGAGCTGTTTGGCAAACTCGGCACCGCTCATGCCGTCGATGGCATGCTCCAGACGATGCCCCATCACTTGAATGGCGACGGCTTGAATGTCCTCCGGCAAAATCATCGCCCTACCGCTGAGCAAAGCCCACGCACGTGCCGCCGCGAGCACGGCAAGACCTGCACGCGGCGAAAGCCCATGCCCCTGCGCACGGCTGGCAGCCAACAAATCCTGCAAATAGTCAAGCAGCGCCGGAGAGGCATGCACCGCGCGTGTCCAGCCCTGCAACTGCTGCAATTCGATGACCGACATGGCCGGCTCCATCGCCCGCAACAGTTCGCGCCGCTCCTGGCCTTCCAGCAGAGCACGCTCAGCAGTGCGATCCGGCACGCCAAGCTCCAGACGTATCAAAAAACGATCCATCTGCGACTCGGGAAGCATGAAGGTGCCGATCTGCGTGGAAGGATTCTGCGTGGCGATGACGAAGAACGGCTCCGGCAGCGCATGCGTGGCTCCATCGGCCGTGACTTTGCCCTCTTCCATGGCCTCCAGCAGCGCGGACTGCGTTTTGGGCGTAGCGCGGTTGATCTCGTCCGCCAGCAGCACCTGCGTGAAGACCGGCCCCCGATGGAAATGAAACGCCGCCGTGTCGCGATAATACACCGACGCGCCGAGGATGTCCGCAGGCAG
>CAXNGR010000161.1:0-7640 GCA_964201265.1 Verrucomicrobiaceae bacterium | reverse complement strand
GCTGCTACGAGAGATCTCCACCAAAGTGCTCAAGACCAGCGCGGTCAAAGGCTCCATCCGCAGCAAGCGCAAACGCTGCGCCCTCGACCCCGCCTTCAGGACCGAGGCCACCCAGCACATTTTCCATGGTTTTGGCGCGTAAGCCCTGCGTGTGCACCGGTTCGTCGAAAATCCATGCTGCGGTGCATTTGCGCCAGTCGTCCTTTTTGAAGTACACCTTGTTGTTGAGGTAGAACTCAAACATCGGCCCGGTCCAGCCCTTCGCTTCGAGGTGCTTCGCGATCTCCGCCGCCATCGCGCGGAACTGCGTCCAGTAGGCCTCATCAAACGCGCTCTCGATCCAGTAGCCGCCTTTGAAGTGCTCGTCGTGCTTCATCGGCCAGTTCTCGTTCAGCAGCAGATAATACGCGTCCACAGGCACCGCGCCGCGCGGCAGATCGGCAAAGGCGCTGCCATCGAGCAACGGGCCGAATTCGGCATCGAACTTCGTCCAATCCCACTTCCCATCGCTGCCGAGCTTCGGCGCGTGTTCGTCCACCTTGCCGGTCCAGCCATACGGGAGCTGATTCAGCACCACGCGGTGCTCATGCGCGATCCGGTAGTAATCACGCACATGTCCCGGCAGGCCATAGGCGTTCATCTGCGGCAAGAACGATAGGCGATCCGGCAGCGTGAAATTCCAAACCGTGACCGTGAAGGGCATGACGATGCCGTTTACCGTCACCGTGCCGCCGTGCGTGCCTGCGGGCGTGGTTTTGGGAATGTGGAGCTCGATGAAGGTGTCGTCACCCGTGCCCGGCAAGAGCGGATCATGCAGGCCGCCCACTTTGGGCATCGAGTAGAGCTTCACGCCCAAGCTTGGCGCTTTCACGATGGCCGGGCCCGCGACCGAAAAACCGATCGTTTCGCCTTTCGCGGCGAAAAAGTGCGTTGAGGCCAGTTCGGAGCCGAAAACGTCCTTCGCGGGCAACGTGGGCTTTTCGGACGAAACAGCGGGAACAGGCGGAAAAACGGCTGCGGCGACCGGATTGACCTGATTGACGGATTTGGGGGCCTCCACCGCGCCATCTTCGAGCCACAGCGTGAAGTACGGCTTATGCACCCGTTTGTCCTCACGGCTCGAAACGTAGCGGTTCACGAAATTCGTGAACTTCACCGCGTTCCCATCCCGCGTGTATTCGTTGCCGATGTCGTCGATGACATAAAAGCCGTGCGAACGGCCATCGAGCCTCGCCTGCGCCACTTCGGGAGCGATGGGAATGATCTGCCAGCCCTCCGCATCCGGCGAGGAGGCATCCCCAAAGCCCCACACCGAGCCGCCTTCACCACAAACGACACTGGTGATGTCGGGGTCATTGTTGCCCCAGCGCAGTTCACCCGTCTTTGCCCACACGAAAGAACTCGCGCCCGGTGTCTTCGCGTAGCTGCTACCCGTGCCCTCCACCCAGTCCTGTGTGATCGACGACACCGTCGTGCGCCGCAGTGGTGCTTCCGGCGACGCGAGATGCACATGCAGTTGCGCCTTGACCACCTTCTTCCCCCGCAGCGCCGCCGGATCAAAGTCGATGAGGAAGAACTCTTGGATGCCCTTCAGCTTCAGCCGGTGCGATCCGCCATTGTTTCCCTCCACCTCTTTCGAGTAAGCGGAGATCCACAGGTCACGCGAGACCTCCACGCGTTGCTGCGCATTCAAGGTGAGGGCGGTAAGGAGGAAGAGAGCGAGTCGTTTCATGTGCGATTGAAAACGCTCCTCGCGCCTGCGCCGTTGCATGCGGTGGTCGTCCCTAGCCGTGGGTCAAACGCAGAAGGCCGTACAAAAATGAATCCAAGAAAGTGCCGGAGCCGCATAGAGGCTTTGATTTATGCTGAACCTGAACGACCTCCTCGCCAAAGATCTTCTCCCTGATGCTGTCATCCGTTTTGGCATCCGCCAGCGTCTGGCGGAGACGCTGCGCAGGCATAAGCAGCCAAACATAGCGGCGCAAAAAGCCGCTTTGCTAATGCATGTGGCGGGGTTGAAGGAGAGCCCGGTGGCGATCGCGACGCAGGAGGCGAACGAGCAGCATTATGAGGTGCCGACGCGGTTTTATCAGCTCTGCCTGGGTACGCATTTGAAGTACAGCAGTGGCTACTGGCCGGAGGATGCGACGACGTTTGATGAGTCCGAGGCGATCATGCTGGGCCTGACCTGCGAGCGTGCGGAACTGGCAGACGGGCAGCGCATTTTGGAGCTGGGTTGCGGTTGGGGCTCGCTTTCGCTGTGGATGGCGGAGCACTACCCGAACGCACAGATCACGAGTGTCTCAAACTCTCGCACACAGAAGGAATTCATCGACGCCGAGGCGGCCCGGCGTGGTTTGAAGAACCTGACGATTGTCACGGCGAACATGATTCATTTTGAGGGCGTGGGGGACGGGATCTTTGACCGCTGCGTGTCGGTGGAGATGTTTGAGCACATGAAAAACTACCAAGAGCTGCTGCGCCGCGTTTTGACGTGGCTGAAGCCCGGCGGGAAGCTTTTTGTGCATATTTTCACGCATCGCGAATACGCCTACCACTATGAAGTGACGAGTGATGACGATTGGATGGCGAAGTATTTCTTCACGGGCGGCCAGATGCCGTCAGATGACCTGCTGCTCTACTTCCAGGACCACCTCAAGATCGAGGAACACTGGTGTGTGAGTGGGATGCACTACAGCAAGACCTCGGAGGCGTGGCTGGCGAAGATGGACGCGAATAAAGCGGAGATCATGCCGCTCTTTCGCGAGACCTACGGCACAGACCAAGCGGTGAAGTGGTGGTGCTACTGGCGCATTTTCTTCATGGCCTGTGCGGAACTGTGGGGATACCGCGAGGGTGAGGAGTGGATCGTGAGCCACTACCGGTTCGTGAAGTGAGTTAACTGGCACGGGCCAGAAACAGCTCAAGGTTTAGGGACTGATGAAGACGATCTGCCCCTCTTTTTTGGGAACTCCGCCTTTTTTCTCGATGCTGAGGGCAAATTTGGCGGTTTCCCCGACGGGAACGACCGGTTTGAAGACGGTTTTGGCAGAGCCTTTGTCGTCCAAGGTGATGACACCGGCGCTGACAGGATCAGGCTTGCCTGGATCGACGATCCAGAGCTGGTAATCCTTGCCGGACTCGGCGCGGGGCATTTTGTCGAGCATGATCACGCCCTGGCCGCGCCTGCCGTCCCAGACGACGGCCATCTCGCAGCGGCGGTATTCCCAGACCTCGCTTTGCAGGCTGGCGATCTGAAACTGAGCTTCGGCATCCTGCTTTTTCAGCGCCTCGGTCTCAGCCGTGAGCTGGGTGATGCGGTTCTTCGCCTCGGTCTCACGTTTGCGGAGGGATTCGATCTCGGTGTTCAACCCGGCCTGTTTTTTCTCGTAGTCGGCACGGATGCTCTTGAGCTCATCTTCGAGGCTGCGCGTTTCCTTTTTTTCCTCGGTTGGGTTGGTGGCGGGAATCGCGGCGGCGATGGCCTTCAAGGCGGAGTCATGCCGCTCGATGAGTTTTGAGCGCTCATTCCACAGCCAGATCGAGGACACGGCCAGTCCGGCGGCGAGCGCCCAGCCTGCGGTGCCTACGATGGCTCCACGCGAGATGCCAAAGGCCGCAGGGCCGCCCTTGGAGCGAATTTGTGCACGAATGCGCTTTTTCAGCCCCACTGAAGGCTCCGCAGGGGGAACGAGAAGCGCTAGTTCGGCAGCGGCTTGTTCCAGCTCGGCGTTGAGGGTGCGTAATTCTTTGTCAGACACGCATGCGCCATCCAGGGCGCGTTGCTCGTCCCCTTCCAGCATGCGGAGGGCGTTCAGGGCGGCCAATTCTTCGTATCGTTCGTCCATCAGTCGCCTCCTTTCAGCAGATCGCGCAGGCGCAGGAGGCCGCGGCGGATGTTGGTTTTCACCGTGCCCAGCGGCAGGTTGAGTGATTCAGCGATGACGTGATGCGTCAATCCCTTCAAAAAGGCGCACTCGATCAACTGACGCTGGTCCTTGGGCAGTTCACGCAAGGCTGCTAGCACGGACTGTGAACGCTCGGCGGTTTCCAGTCCGGTATCGGCTGCCACATGGGAATCCCCATTCAGGACGGAGCGCTCCAGAGCGGCGCTTTCGACGAGACGGTTGCGGCGGCCGAGCATGCGCATGCGGTCAATGGCCTTGTGGCGGACGATCATCACGGACCAGGTGAAGGCTTTGCTGCGTGCGGGGTCGAAGCCGGGGGCGCGGTCCCATAGCTGAACGAAGCTGTCTTGTAGCACGTCTTCCGCCTCGCGCTCGTCGTGGAGCATTTGCCGCAGCAGGCCATAAAGGCGGGGGGCCAGCCGGTCGTAAAGCTGCTCAAACGCACGAGCATCCCTGCGTCCAGCGCGCTGGAGCAGTTCTTCGTCGTTAAGTTCTGGCTGGCTCATGGGGGCTTCGTGCGCTCGTCGGAGCGGGGGCGCTCCTGCGGCGTGAGGGTGTCTGCGAATGTCTCGGGGGACGAGGCGCGGATTCCATGCCAGAGCTTCTGCGGTCACACAAGTTTTTGCGACGTTGAAAGTGTCCTGGATTCAAAAAAAGTTTCTCGCCGAGTAAAGCCTCACTTTTCCACCCATCGCCTGATCCAGGGCAGGGTGATCACGATTGCTATGATGATGCCTGCCCCGATGTAAAAGCCGCCGCTCATGAACTCGGCCTGCCCGAAGACCAAGGCAGCCAGAAGAATGCCATAAACAGGCTCCATATTGTACACGACATTCACGGTGAAGACGCTGACCCGCCGGAGCACGTCCATGAAGCCAGCGTACGCGGCCACGGTGCAGATCAGCGCGAGAACGACGACCCAGAGCGCTGAAGCTGCGTCCGGCAGCCTGGGGAGCAGCCCCTGTTCGAGGAAAGGCCGCGAAAGCAGGGAGGCCATGAACGCACCAGTCATCTGATAAGCTCCGATGACACTCCAATGTGCCGTCCCGGCCACCTGCTGTTTGCTGAAAGTGGCAAAAAACGCCGCGAGCACGGCGGAGGCGATGGCGACGGAAAAGCCAAGCCAGTAACGAAACTCAAACTCGTAGATCAGCCACACCGCCCCGACCATGATCAGGCCAACGACCAGCTCGGAGAGCCGCCAGCGTCTGGTGCCGTCGATCAGTGGCTCGATCAGGGAACACCAGAGCATGGCCGTGGGCATGGCGGCGAGGCAAACCGAGGCGGTGGCGAGCCGAGCCGACCAGAAGAATGAAATCCAGTGCAGGCCCAGGATCATGCCGACGCCGAGCATCGCGGCTGCGCTGCGAGTTGAGATCGTGAGACGGTGTCCCAGCAGACGTGTGATCAGCGCGAATCCCAGGGCGGCCAGCAAGGTGCGCCAGAGCACGACATCGACAGGAGAAAGCAGGATCAGCTTGCCCAGGATGGCGGTCAGACCCCACGCCAGCACCACGAGATGAAGCTGGAGGTAGTCGCGGATGTCAGTTCGTGGCATGGGCTGGGTGGTTCTTAAACTGCATGGGCGTGAGAGGCCAAGGATTTGCACGAAACATGCTTAATGTGACGGAAATGACGTCAAAAACAGGCCCGGATGATCCCGAACTTACACCTTGACGTTGTGCTTCACGGACGCAGTAATGCGGCTTCAAATTTGACGCCCCATACGGCACAGCCTCCTTTCACTCCCGAGATTGCCTCTTATATGACCCAAGGAAACTTTTTTTATCCGCGATTCAGCCTGCTGGCCGCCGCCATTCTAGCTTTCGCGATCGTGCCTCATCCGCAGTTGCAGGCGCAGGTGGGCCTCCCTCAAGCCCCAGCGGCAAAAAAGTTAGTCAAGGATGTGCAAATCACCTTCAAAGGTGCGGTGAAGCTGGATGAGAACCGCATTCGCAGCCAAATGTCCACCCGTGTAGGCCAGCCTTTCACGGATGAGGCGGTGGAGCGTGACATCCGCGCCCTCTACAGCACGGGTGTGGTGGAAAATCTCGACATCCGCGCCGTGGACGTTGCCGGTGGGGTGCGTGTGATCGTGGAAATCGTCGGTCGCGGCGGCATCGGCGAGCTTGGTTTCGTCGGAAACACTGTTTTCGATAACGACCGTCTGACAAAGGAACTCGAGGTGAAGGTCGGCGACCCCGTGGATGACGGCAAACTGACCGCAGCACAGCAGAAGATCGTCGAGTTGTATGAGAAGAAGGGCTATTCGGATGTGATTGTCAGCTATGACGTCACGCCTTCCACCCGCGAGGGCTTTTCGACCGTGATCTTCAAGATGGACGAGGGAGCACGCGGCATCATCAACGACATTCGTTTTGAAGGAAACACGGCGCTCAGTGCCCGCAAACTGCGCTCCAAGCTGAAATCCCGCGAGCATCATTTCTGGAACCTCTGGGGCAAAGCCGGCAAGCTGAACAGTCAGGACATGCAGGAGGACATCAAAATCATCGAACAGGCGTTCCAAGATGAAGGCTATGTTTACGTGAAAGTCATTGAGGTTCGCCGTGAACCGGTCTCCGCGAAGAAAATGGATCTCGTGTTTGTGATCAATGAAGGCGGTAAGTATGACGTGGCGGGCGTGAGTATCAGTGGCAACACGGTCTTCACTCAGGAGGCGCTGAATCAGGGCATCAAAACTGAACCCAACTTCCCTTATGTCGGCAGCTTCGTTCGCGCGGATGAGAAGATGATTCAGGACTATTATGGCTCCCGTGGCTATGCTGATGCACGCGTGGAAACCAGCATTCTCGACGCCGGCCCCGGCTTGGTCACAGTGGCCTACAACATCACTGAGGGAACTAAGTCCTACATCAGTAAGGTCAACATTTCCGGCAACAGCGTCACCGAGGATGAGGTAATCCGGCGCGAAATGCCCTTTGCCCCTGGCGAGGAGCTTAACACGGTGAAAATCGCCGCTGGTAAAAGCCGCTTGGAAAACCTCAACTACTTCAGCGCTGTGGACGTGCGCAACACGCCTTCTGTGGTCGAAGGCTATAAAGATGTGGACATCAACGTCGTCGAGCAGTCCACCGGCACGGTGAATTTCGGCGCGGGCTTCAGCTCCATCGACAGCCTTACGGCTTTCATTTCCGTTACCCAGACGAATTTCGACATCAATGACTGGGGTGACTTCCGCGGTGGCGGCCAGCGTTTTAATGCCAATATCCGCGCCGGTGATCTCCGCCGTGACATGAGCGTGACTTGGACTGAGCCGTGGTTCCTGGGCCGCCCGCTCGCCCTGAGTGTTGATCTCTTCTACCGCAACATGTTCTTCATCTCGAACCAGTTTGATCAGACTGAGGCCGGTGCCACGGTGAGCCTGCGCAAACAAACAGGCGAGCACTCTTACATTGAAGGCGGTATCACCCTTCAGCAGGTGACGATCGACAACATCGACGTTGCCGCCACGGCCATCATCCGCCGGGAGGCGGGCAGCTACGCACAAAGCAAAGCGTTCGTGAACTGGGTGCATGACACCCGTGACAACGTTTTCCTGACCCGGCGCGGTCACAAGCTTGAGGTCGGAGCGATGGCTTCCGCCATGGATGTGAACGCTTATGGCGCGAATTTCGGCGGACAGCAGTATTTCAGTCTTCCTGGAGACACGATCCTGAGCTTCGAGGGCATGTTCCGTGCGGTGGAAGGCAGCAACGTACCGATCTTTGAGCG
>CAXNGR010000160.1:0-7653 GCA_964201265.1 Verrucomicrobiaceae bacterium | reverse complement strand
CTGGACCTCCTGCACCTGCGTTAGCGCCGTGCGGGCGCTTTGGGAGATGGAAAAGGATGAAACCATCCGCGCTGCGTATGCCAAAGGCCTGCAAGCCAGCGCTGATCTTGCCTTCAAGAGCCTGCCAATGGCGCAGCAGTTTGACAACGCCGACACGAGCTACTTCGAGATGGACTGGCGTGTGATGAACAAGGACTGGAAGCCGCAGCAGACGGAGCAGGAAGCGCAAGACCTGGCGCATGTGCAGCTCAAGAACTTCATGAAGCTGGCTCCGCGTCGCGGCAAGGAAACCGCCTTCGTGCGCGAGCCCACAGCAGCCGCATGGGTCGTCACGCTCGCGCCTGACGTCGCCATTTTGAAACAACGCCGCGCCGATGTGGAGAAGGTGATCTCCCACTACGATTATACGAAGCTCTACTACTCGCAGTTCTTCTGGGTGGACGCGGCGTGGGAGCGGCTGTTGCAGCAAGCCATCAAGCGATGAACAAACTTCACATCCGCCCGTTTCAATCGGCCGACGAAGACGTGGTGATCGCCCTCTGGCACGCCTGCGGACTCGTCGTGCCGCAGAACAACCCGAAACGCGACATCGCACGCAAGCTGCGCGTAAACGCGGAGTGGTTTCTCGTCGGCGAACTTGATGGCGCAGTCATCGGCACCTGCCTGGCGGGTTATGAAGGGCATCGCGGTTGGATCAACTACCTCGCCGTGCATCCCGATCAACAGCGACGCGGTTTGGCGCGCGAACTGATGCAGCATGCGGAGACGCTGCTGCGTGCCGCTGGTTGTCCGAAGATCAATCTCCAGGTGCGCAGAACCAATGCCGCCGTGATCGCCTTCTACGAAGCCATCGGCTTCGCCGTCGATGACGTGGTGAGTCTTGGCAAACGGCTGGAACACGACACACCGCCGAGTTCTTGAGCCATGCGATACCAAGTTGTTCCGCACAATCCTGAGTGGAAGAACCGCTATGCCAGCGAGGCTGACCCAATCGCCCGCGCTCTGCACGGCATGGCCGCACGGCTTCATCACATCGGCAGCACCGCCATCCCGGGGATCTCAGCCAAGCCAATCATCGACATTTTGGTGGAGGTCGATGATCTCGGCGGTCTGGACGCGCGTCGTTCCGCGATGGAACAACTGGGTTACGAAGTGATGGGCGAGTTCGGCATTCCCGGACGCCGCTACTTCCGCAAGAACCACGCCTCCGGGGCCCGCACACATCAGGTGCATGCATTTCAAACAGGAAGCGTCGGTGCTGCGCGCCATCTGGCCTTCCGCGATTACATGATCGCCCATCCCGAGGACGCACAGGCATATGGCGCGCTGAAAGAACGGCTGGCGCTCCAGCACCCCGATGACTTCGAGGCTTACATGGACGGAAAGGATGCGTTCATCCAAGAAAGTGAGGCCAAGGCTGTGGTTTGGAATCAGCAACGTCGTCGCGAATGATTGCGCAAACTAACGGCTCATGTTTCGTCCAGGTCGGCACCGGCATTGACTCAGTCTTCAGAGCCAGTCCCTTGCCCTCTCATTCCTTTGCCAAGCCACCTCGCGAAGCACGCGGTTTGGCCGCCTTTTTGCCCGCTTTCTTGGCCACTTTCTTGACCGGTTTGGCCTCCTCCATGACCGGCAGAATCACATCCGCGCCCAGATCAATGCCAAAGATCGCCGAGAGATCGGCATCCGCCAGATCACCCGTGTTCGATGACAAGTCCGTGATCGCAGCGCTGCTCGCGTTGGACAGCAGTTCCGCCTGATCCACCCCGCGCAGCGTGAACAGCAGCTCCGGCTTCGTGTCCAGCAGCACGCCCACGCCATACAGCACGGCCGAGACATGCTTGCACATGTCCGCATGGTCCGGGCACGAGCAATCGAAGCGGATCTCCTTTGGCTTCGGGAATAGGCCGTCCTGCGGATCGGTGAGCAGGCGCATGAGTCCATCGCCCAGTTTTCCTGCGAGCAGATCCAGCATCGACCCCACCTGCCCCGCGCCTGCCTTCACGATCTGCTGCCACTGCTTCTTCGGCAGCGGCTGGATGTGGATGCTCGTGTCATACAGCTCCGATCCCGCCACCACCGCGCTGAGCTGTCCCGCCTCGATTTCGAGGTTATACACATTCCCTTGCCGCAAATAGCTGCGCCCACGCGGAAGGCGTGACTCATACTGCTGATACGACTCCAGATTCTTGCACCACGCCTGTCCCCAAAACGTCGCGCATAGCTTCTTCTGCCCCGGCGGAGCCGCCAGCGGCTCAAACTTCTCCCCACGCTTCTTCCGCTTCGCGATCTCGCGTTGGATGCGCTTTTTCTGCTCTTGAACGTCTTCGTAGGACCACCACATGGCGCTTTTTAGCCGATAGCCATGCACGCATCAAGGAAGACAAGCATTAGCGGCACGCCTTGCGGTGACCGGTGCTTCGAAATGCCGCCTTATCCGCAAATTTCCCGGATTCTCTGGATCACCATCTCCTCGCGAATGTCCTCCGGCACGAGTTTGGGCAGACACTCCATAAAATGACGCTGCTCCAGCAGCCCGCCAAAGCACTGCCGCAAAAAACCACGCACATCTGGCGCTGCTCGCGAAATCTCCTGCAACAACTCGCTCCGTCCATTCACCACGGCGAGGATGTCGCCAATGTCCTTGCTCGTCAGGAAGTCATTCTTTCCACGACTGAAAAAGGCCTCAAACTTCGTGGCGAGGAAACAGGGCGCGGACGCTCGCCACGCTCTGTGCCCCGGCAGCACCTCGACATGCTCCGCGTCCTTCATCAGAAAGACAAACCAGCGATTGTGGGGCATGGACTGTATGCGTCGATGAGGCAGCGAATCGACTCGCACGCCTTTCCATTCCCACGTGACGATCTCCGCATCGTCATCACGCGGACGTCGGAATCCCGCGCCCTCCAACGCTTTCTCCATAGCGAAAAGATCCCAATTGCTAGCTATCTCCAGCACCAGATCGACATCCTTCGTGAACATGGCCTGCGGTGCCTCAGGGTCTGTGATGAGCATGCTCACAATGCCGCCGCCGGTGAAAACCGGATCCCACCGTGTCCGCACCACCTCCTCTTCTTCTTCACCCTCGATCTCGAAATCGAGCCTTGGTAGCCTCGGAAAATGTTTCGCCATCGCCTGTGGCAGCAACATCGCCAGTTCGGCGATGATTTCACGACACTGCTGGGCATTGAGCTGATCGTTCATTGCAGTTTTTTCTGGATGGCGGCGGCGGCCAGCGCGGCCTCACGTCCGGTTTTGAGCCTCAGAATGTCGATCAAAGCCAGCCACTCATGCAAAGCAGCATCTCCAGCCACCACCGCCGTTGTCCGTGGATAAAGCGGCTCCACCGACTCCCCGCTCTGTGTCCCCTCCGCATGCGGCCAGACTAAAGCTCGCTCAGGCTGCGGCATGCCCAGAAGCGAGGCTACGGCAGGCAGGCTCCCAGCAGTAGGAACTCCTCGTGTCATCGGTCCCCGCACCGCAGGCCAGACATACTTCACCCCAGACACCAAAAACTCTCCCAAAGCTGCCCGCACTGGCAGCGGCATCGTCCGCCCTGTTCCCGTGAGGGGTTTTCTCAGCAAACCCGCCTCCACGGCCCGTCCCACGGCTGAATGCGCCTCCGAAGCGCTCAATTGCAGCGAGGCCGCCAGGCTGGCATAGGTCGGAACGGACTCCGAGGGAGCCAGGAGCAGCTTCAGGGAAACTAGGATGTCATGCGGCTTGAGCATCTTCTTGAACGCGTTACTATATTCGCGAATCGCGAATGTCGAACGTCATTTCCAATACCCAGCACCAGTCCCAGGAACCTTGGGTTCGTCTTTGGCTGCTCCAGCAGTCTTGGGAGCAAGATCGTGGGATCGATGACGACTTTTTGCCGTTCTACAAAGGCGAAGACGGCAGGCCTAGGATCGAGAAAGCCCCGCCCGGCCTCGCCCACCTTGGTGAACTGACCGCCCCCTTCCTTCTCCTTCTCGGACGACCAGGCTCCGGCAAAAGCACCGAACTGAGGCAGGCTGAGGCCGGAGGCTGGCTCGGCCCTCACGCTAGATTCTTTGAGGCCAAAGAAATCGGTTCCGCCCATCCCGGCGACTACATCTCCAAATTCATCCCGGCAGACCAACCGACCCGCATCGTCATCGACGGCCTGGATGAGGCCCAACTCGCCAATCCCAACTTCGTCCCCCAGCTCCGCGCATGGTTACGCCGCCAGCTCGGCTCTAATGGACGCCCCAAACACCAGCTCGTCCTCTCCTGCCGCTGGATGCGTCCCATCGAGCACCTGGATGACCTGAAGGCGCTCTGGCCGAATGGAGAGGCACAAACTCTCATCCTCTGCCCGCTGCGTCGGTGCGATTTTGCCACCACAATTGAGGCTTGGTTTAGCAAAACGGATGCCCAAACGTGTAGGGAGCAGTTGCGTGACAGGCACCTCAACTCGATCGCCTGCTGGCCTCAAAACTTGCTCGGGCTTCGGCAAAGTTTCGAAAATTCAGGCTTTCAAAGTCTTCCCTCTCATGGGGAGGCCATCCGCGAACAAGTTCTCTCCCACTGCCAGCTCACCGACTCTCCAGAAGACTCGCCACGCTGGGAAAAATCCATTGTGGATGTTCATTGGCGGCAGCGTGTCGCCGGACGAGTCGCGGCTGCCATGATCTGGTCGGGCAGAGCTCAGCTTTCACTCAAAAAGACGCCGCAGGAAGACGCACTCACCTTCAACGATCTCTCCCATAGTGATGAACTTTGGGGAACTGAGCGCAAGCGTCTTCAATTGGCCGATTTGGACGATATCAGGAACCACAGCCGACTTTTCCACCCTCCGGATGGAAGTAATCGCTATTCCTTTCAAAGTCAGGTGCATCAAGAATGGCTCGCTGCTGACTGGTTGAACGCCCAAAAGCTTGATACCTCTCGCCTGAGGATGCTCTTCGGCACCGAGATCGACGGCCAGTGGCGTGTCTTCCCCAATCTCCGCTCTGTCGCCGCCTGGCTCGCACGGGTCGATGAAGGTTTTCGCCAACTCCTGCGCCAACACGATCCCCTGACTCTTCTCTGGCTGGATGCCGCCAGCCTCCCGGACTCCGAACGCAAAGAAATCATCACAGCCCTGCTCGAAGCTACCGACAAAGCCAAAGTCGTCGATCCAGCTATCCGCCAAGCCCACCTCATCTCCCTGCACCACCCCCGCATCGCCGATCAGTTACGGCAGTGGCTCTCACGCACTGATGTGGACGAAGCATCCCACCAGCTCGCCCTCGAAATCGCCGAAAAAACCCACTCTACAGCCCTCGCTGCTTTCTTGTGGGAGGTTTACCCGCATGCTTCCTATCACCTACAGCTCAACATCGCTGGCACCCTCTACCACTTGGCGAAACAAGGCTTCGATGACCGCTGGGAAGCTGTCCTGAACAAAGAAATCCCCATCGACCTTGAAGGAACCCTCCTGGGTGCAGCACTAGAGTTTCTTGTTGTCTCTTCGGACAAAGTGCCAGCCAGAGACGTGCTACACTGGCTTGTGCCAAGAATCGAGTTCGGAGAAGAGGGGCATCTTTACGGTCTCTATGACATGAGAGCCGGCCGCGTTCATGAACACCTCACCGCAGACGACCTACCGCCCATTTTCCGGCACCTCGGCAACTACCCCGACTTTATTCATGACTCACTTTCGTTTGCTGAGGACCTCAATCAGAGCGCCCTAAAGCTAGCTGTGAATCACATGGACAGGCCCGATGTACTCCATGCCCTCGTGGAGTACTGGAATGCGTGTGTCATTCATTACCAACACCCTCACCATGGCATCAACCAACATTGGGACTCCAAGGAACCACCCTTCAACGATCCGGCATTGCGCCGCAAACTCATCCCTCATCTGATTCATCATCCCGGATTTGCAAAACACACACGGCGCGAGTGGGCCCAAGCATCCGACTGGTTAGTTGCTGAGGAAGACTTCGATTGGTGCCTAGATCAACTGCTCGCCGCACCGCAAGCAGATGGCTGGCGTTATGCCTTGCTGGTTCTGCAACTTGTCCGGCAGATTGAGATCGAATCCAGCACCGCCGACAAGTTTAACGCTGCGGCAGCCCACTCTGCCTTCCTGAGCAGCTCACTACCAAAACCACTACCCGGTCAATCCTACTTGGCAGCACTCCAAAGTGATGCCGCTGCGAAACAAGCCAAACTCCAGCACGAAATCGAACATCGCAAACGTAGGCAGACTCAACGCGAGGAAGCCTACAAGAAGCATATTCAAACCTATGCCGAGCAAGCGAGACAAGCCCATGGGGAAGGCCAAATCGTCTGGCCCGCGGTGCTAAAAGTGCTCTCTGCCCGCGAACACGGCATGGCTCCGCACTCCACCGTTTTTGGTCCCGAGCAAAAAATAGGCGAAAACGAGACTTGGATGCGCGAGGCCGCCAAACGCTACCTTTTCGACAAACCACTCGATGACGCTAAGGACATCAATGAGGGCATTGATGGCCTCATTGCTCTTTCCGCCTGCTGGCAAGAGTTTAATCAACCTGGGCCTCTGCGAGATGTCATCGCATCACGTTGGCTCCCGCTCTATTACAGCACTTTGTCATCGTTTGGGAGCCTTGGAAATGCGCCAGAAGGTTTGAGCTATCAATCTTTCGCCAAACTCTTTCCTGAACAGTTTGCCTGTGCCTTTGGCATTGTCATACGTCGTCGTTATCTCGAGAAAGGTTCGCTGGGAGAGCTTCGCAGCCTCCAAGAAATCTGGAATCAGAGTATGAGCCAGAAATTGCTCACTGTAATCAAAGAGGAAGAAATCCAGCCCGAAGGCTTCTCGAACGCGATCCGAGCTCTAAACCATTTTTCTGAGTCAGATGCCCTCGAAGCCGCATCTTACTGGCTTGAACACCAATCAGCTCTCCAAAATTCCGAAGACCGTGCGGCCATGCTCGCAGGCTGTGCTTTTCTAGTGAACGGGAAGCTCGCAGTTGAAGTCCGTCCGCTCCTTCAAGACCCCGATCTCGTTCGCGAAGCCGTTTTTCGTGCCACTTGCACCCTCGACTCGATCACTGAGCGCCAAGACTTTGCCGTCTGGCCTACATCCGCGATTCTTGAACTTGCCAACGCTGTTTGGCGGGCTTTCCCAAAGACAAAGCAGGGTAATCTCAGAGGTCTTGTCACCGGCATGGACTATGCCAGAGAATATCGCGACCATATCACCGCAGCGGCCACCACTCGCGGCCTTAAGGTCGAAATACCTCCTGTTCATTCCGAGGATGACGAAAAGGAGTCCGCACGCCGTTTCCGCATTCTGAACTGGAATCGCCACCGTGCCGCCCAAGCACTCGCTGGAGAAGAATGGCAGCATTTGAAACCGGAAGCGTTCTTTCAGCTTACCTCCCGACCACATGCACGTCTCGCTCGCAGCGCAGACGAACTGCTTCAAGCTGTCATCGAAAGCCTGCAACGGTGGGAGGAAAGCCTCCGAAACGGCAGTTGGGATCATCTTTGGGACTTGAAGACCCGCACCTCGCGACCCGAAGAGCGAATCGCACGCGAGATGCGTGACTGGTTGAAACTAAACCACGAAATCATCGCAGAGCGCGAAGTGAAAATCTCAAACGAGGGCCGCACGGACATACTCGTCCAGACCAACGTGCTCGGATCACCTCTAACCCT
>CAXNGR010000159.1:0-7661 GCA_964201265.1 Verrucomicrobiaceae bacterium | reverse complement strand
AAAAGGAAACCGGCATCCCGGCGGCGAATGTGCTCATCAGCGGCACACACACGCACTCGGCAGTAAACGCGCTCGGCGGGCCGGTGCGCGGCTACTTCTCGGACTTGGAGCTTACGGACTACCAAAAGTTCGTCGCACGACGCATCTCGGATGGAGTGCGGCGCGCGATCAATGTGCTGCGTCCGGCGGAGATCGCCTTTGGCACCGTGGATGTGCCTGAGCATGTGCATATCCGCCGCTGGTTCCTCAAGGCAGGCTCCATGCCGCCGAATCCCTTCGGCAAGATCGACAAAGTGAAGATGAATCCCGGCGCGGGCAATCCGGCGCTGGTGGAGCCTGCGGGCGAGCCTGATCCAACGATCAGCATCATCGCGCTGCGTGAGCCGGGCGGACGTCTCATCTCGGTCTATTCGGCCTACTCGCTGCATTACGTCGGCGGCGTGACCGGCGCGGACATCTCTGCCGACTACTACGGCGTGTATTGTGAGGCTTTGAAGAAGCTGCAAGCCAGCGGCGGCGACTATCCGCCCTTTGTCGCGATGATGGCGAACGGCACCAGCGGCGATGCGAACAACATCAACTTCCGCAATCCCCAGCCGCGCAAGCAGCCCTATGAGCAAATGCGCTACGTCGCCGAAGATGTGGCCGCGAAAGTGAACGTGGCTTTGCAAAAGCTGACGTGGCAAAGTGAAGCCCCGCTCGCAGCAAAGTATCGCGAACTCGACGTGAAATGGCGCGCGATCCCCGATGAGCTCATCACCTGGGCCAAGGAAACCGAAGCCAAGGCACCGCGCATCCAAGGTGGCAAAGCCGACCTGCCACTGGCCTACGCCGGACGCGTGCAGCGCCTCGCCAAAGCCAGCCCGGAGACCAAATTCCCCGCGCAAATCCTGCGCATCGGCGACATCTGCATCGGTTCCTCGCCCTGCGAAACCTTTGCCGAGACTGGCGTCGAATTCCGCAAACGCAGCCCTTTCGCGAAGTCCTTCATGGTCGAACTGGCCCACGGCTACTACGGCTACATGCCCACCCCACGCCACTTTGAACTCGGCGGCTACGAAACCTGGCCCGGCACGAACAACACTGAGTCCCAGGCCTCCGTGAAACTCATGAACGCGCTGCTGGAGATGGCGGCAGAGGTGAAGTGAGCCATGAAACTGCTTTTCATCGCTCTCTTTGGCTTTTGTTCCATCGCCTCGGCTGCATGGCAGGCAGGTGCGGCCAAAGCGGACATCACGCCGACGGAATCCGTTCCTCTCGCCGGTTACGGTGGTAAGACGCGGATGTCGCAGCGGGTGGAGCATGCCATTTGGCTGAAGGCGCTGGCGCTAAAGGATGATGCGGGTGCGGTTTCGGTGATCGTGACGGCGGATCTGGTGGGGCTGAGTGACAAGATGATCGCGGTGATCGCGAAGACTGCGGCGGAGAAGCATGGCGTGGCGCGGGAGCGGCTTATTTTGAATGCTTCGCACAACCATTCCTGCCCGGTGACGGAGGATGTGCTGTGGTTGTATTATGAATTCACGCCGGAGGAGGCTGCTGCGAAGGATCGCTACACGGCGATGATCTATGCGAAGTATGATGAGGTCATCGGTGCGGCCATTGCGGCGCTGAAACCGGCGGAACTCAGCTTTGAGCAAGGGCTGGCCGGTGTGGCGGTGAACCGGCGTCGCTCGCGTGGGCCGGAGAGCCGTGCGCTCGGCGGACAGGTTGATCAGGATGTGCCGGTGATCACGGTGAAGAGCGGGACGAAGTTCAAAGCCATCGTCTTTGGTTATTCCTGCCACACGACGGCTTTGGGAGGTTTGAGTATCAATGGCGACTACGCAGGCTTTGCGCAGCTTGAGCTGGAAAAGTCGTTTCCCGGCTCCGTGGCGATGTTTGTACAAAACTGCGGCGGTGATGCGAATCCGCTGCCGCGCATCCGTGGGAAGGATGCCGAGGCGACGGAACTGGCATCAATGTACGGCAAGATTTTGGCCGAAGCGGTGCGCCAAGTCATCGCTGGCACGATGAAGCCGCTCAACGGACCAATTCAGGCCGCGATGGGTGAGACGGAGCTGATGCTCCAGCCTGGGCTGCCGCTTGATGAGTTGAAGCAACGCGTCCCAAACCTCACTGGCATGCCAAAGCGTGAGTTCGAGCATTTTATCCGGCAGTATGAGACGCTTGGCTCATCGCCAGATCGTGTGAAGTATCCGATTCAGGTTTGGCGCATCGGTGGTGACTTCACCTTCATCGCTTTGACAGGCGAGACGGTGGTGGATTACTCGTTGAAGTTCAAAGCGGCCTGTGGCTGGAACAACACCTGGGTCTGTGGTTACAACAACGACCTCACCAGCTACATCCCCAGCCTGCGTGTGCTCAAAGAAGGCGGCTATGAAGGTGTCACCGGCATGTTTGAATACGGACACCGTGCGCCCTATACCGAGACGGTGGAGGAGCGGATCACGACGAAGGTGGATGAGTTGGTGAAGGCGACAGCAAAGTAGTCATCTCGCTCCCGCGAGATGAGCCTTGTGCGCACGCCGACACAACGCGCTTCCAAAACTCGCAACCACTCTGACTTTGCGAAAGCGCCCGAGCTCGTCTCGCGGAGCGAGACGGCTACTTTACCACCGGAGCCGTCTGCTCCGGCGTCAAGCGGCCGCCTGGGAGTTCCATAATCTTGATGTTCCGAAAGTGAATCTCCGCGCCTTCGGATTCGAGGCAGAGGTAGCCTTTGCGCACGGTGCTCTGGCTGATGCCGTTCACGAACTTGCCGTTGATGGAGAGCTTCACCGTGCCATCGACGCACACGACGTCGTAGGTGTTCCATTCGCCTTTGCCTTTGCAGCGAAACTCCCAGGACATGCTGCGGCGACCACGAGGATTGTCGGGAATGCCTTCGAGGCCGTTCGCACCGAAGAGTTCACCAGAAACATAACCGGGATGATTCGGCTGGCCGTCTTTGCCAGGATGCAGCTTGGGCCATTCGAGTTCGAGCATCTGCACTTCCATGCCTTTCGGCAGCGGCCGGTCCGGCGGTGTGCTGCCTTCGCTCCAGACGAAGACGCCGGAATTGCCACCTGCCTGCGTGTGCTTCCACTCGATGTGCAGGATGAAGTTCTCATACTGCTTTTCCGAGCGCATCACGCCGATGGGCAGGCCTTTGCAGACGAGCAAGCCGTCTTTGACGCTCCAGGTGTCCTTGCTGGTGTTCACATCCACCCAGCCCGTGAGATCCTTGCCATTGAAGAGATCGCGCCACTGCGGCACGTCTTCGGAAAAGGCTGTGGTGGCGAGGAGGAGCGGGAAAAGGAGGTGTTTCATGGCGTGACTCTCACAGCGCGGCCTGGGCGGGCATCTTTCAGAAGTTCACCATCCCGCACGACGAAAGTGCCGTTCACGAGCACATGCGGAATGCCTGCCGAGGGCGTGGTAGGCGCTTCAAACGTCGCGCGGTCGATCACCTTGTTCGGATCGAAGACAGTGATGTCCGCGTCGGCACCAATGGCGATGCGGCCTTTGTTTTTCATCATAGGCACATGCCCTTCGAGGCGCTTGGCGGGCAGGATGGTCATCTTCGCCAGCGCATCCATCAGCGGCAGCAGTTTCTTCCCGCGGGAGTAATGACCGAGCACGCGTGCAAAGGTGCCTGCGCCGCGCGGATGACCTTTGCCATCGACAAACGGGATGCCGTCGCTGGCGATCATCACACCGGGATGAGCGATGGCTTTCTCGACGTTCTCGTCCTTCATCATGTAGATGATCACCCAGCCGCCCTGCTTGCGATACGACTCAAAGGTCTCCTGCGTGAGCCGTTCACCCGTCGCAGCCCAGGCGAGATCGCCATAGCTGATCTTGAGGTTGTCCTGCCAGCCGGGGTTGAACATCGCCGACTCCAGCGCGGTGGATGCGGCGGTGTAGGGATACACTTCGGTCGTGAGATCCACGCCAGCGGCCTTGCTGGCGTCGATCAGCTTCAAGACCTCCGGCACATCCGTGATGCCGCTGCTGCCGACATGCACGATGTGCAACGCCGCGCCGGTTTTCTTTGCCGTATCGATGGCCTCACGGATGGCGGCGATGCCAAAGGCGCGCGTGTGGACAAAAGCGGGCACCTTGCGCTCAGCCGCGATGCGAAACATCGCCTCGATCTCGCTTGGATCGGCCGCTGGCGTGTAATTGATGCCGAAACCGATGCCCAGCGCGCCTTCATCGAGCCCGCGACGAATCGCCTCGTCCATGAGCTTCACTTCAGCCTCGCTCGCGATCTTGTTGGCACCGGCTGGCGATGCGCCGAGACCGGAAACACGGGCGCGATTCACCGCCCAGTGACCGATGCGAAGCTGCGGATGAAACGCGGCAAAGCGCACCGTGATGTGACCGACAGCGGCTCCGAAATTCAGCGGTGCCTTGTCTTCCATGGAGCGATACCAATCACTCACCGGATAAACACCGACTTCCATGTCGAGCGCCGTCGTCACGCCATCGCGTGCCTGGATTTGCATGTCACCGGTGGTCTGGCCGTGCGCATGAATGTCGATGAAACCGGGCGACACGACATGCCCGGCTACATTGATGATTTGATCACCGGAAAGCTGTGTCTCGGAGATCGCGCTGATCTTGCCGCCGGTGATGCCGATGTGCCGCACGGCGTCGAGACCAGTCGCCGGGTCCATCACACGCCCGTCGGCGATGACGAGATCGTGAGCAGAAAGTGGAAGCGAGGTGGCAAGGATCGCGAGGATGAGGCGGGCGTTCATGAGATGCGGGAGAATGCGCTCGCGCACCGAACTCAGCCAACCAATTCGGTGATCACCTTGCCATCATCCGCGACGATGGGACGCGGGCGGCCCTGCGGATCGATCCAGTTGGTGTTCTGCTCGATGCCGAGATGCTGAAACACCGTGGCGGCGAGATCGCCGGGTGCGACGCGGCGGCTGTCGATGTCGCCGCCCTGGCGGTCGGTGCTGCCGATGACTTGGCCATGCTGCATTCCGCCACCGGCGACGACCATGGACATCACGCGCGGCCAGTGATCGCGTCCGGCGTTCTTGTTGATCGTTGGGCTGCGGCCAAACTCGCCCATCATGAGGATGAGCGT
This sequence comes from Verrucomicrobiaceae bacterium, assembly GCA_964201265.1. Classification (GTDB taxonomy): domain Bacteria; phylum Verrucomicrobiota; class Verrucomicrobiia; order Verrucomicrobiales; family Verrucomicrobiaceae; genus Prosthecobacter. Next base: position 2,572 of record CAXNGR010000159.1, on the reverse strand, counting down.
GCTGTCGAGCAGGCCGCGATCTTCGAGGTCGGTGACGATGGCGTGCAGCGTGCGGTCCACGCTCGGTAGCAGCGGCGTGAGGCCCTTTTTGATGCCGCCCCACTTCACTTCATCGCCATGATGATCAAAGTAACCCCAGGCACCGCTCACGGTGACAAAGGTGGAACCAGCTTCGACGAGACGACGTGCAAGCAACGCCTTTTCCCCAATGCTGTCGCGGCCATAGCGGTCGCGCATCGCTGGTGTCTCGGCATCGAGATTGAAAGCGCGTTGTGCGTTGCCGGTCATGAGCACCTCGTAGGCCTGCTGCGTGTAGCGATCCGCTGCGGCGATCTGCGCATTGCCATCGACGCTGCGCTTCCAGTCGTCCATCTGTGTGAGCAAATCACGGCGATTGCCGAGTCGCTCGATGGTCAGGCCTTCGGAGAGCTTGAGGCGACCAGCCAAATCCTTGCCACTAACCGGTTCAAAGTCGCCACCCATGTGCCCCGCGCCCCAGATATCGGCAGGCAGTGAGTCAGCCAGCGCGACGTAACCGGGAATGCCCGGCGCGTTTGCTCCGCGAAACTTCGCCGCGATCGAACCCATCGACGGCCAGCCGCCGCCATCACGGCCATCGTTCGTGCGCTTCGCGAGCGGATTGCATGCCTGCATGGTGATCGGCGTGTGATTGCTGGCGCTGCAATCGACCGATCGGATCAGCGTGAGCTTGTCCATGATCTTCGCCGTGAGCGGCAAGTGCTCGCAGACATGAATGCCGGGCACCTTGGTCGAGATATGGCCGAAGGGGCCGCGAATCTCGCTCGGCGCGTCCGGTTTTGGGTCCCACATGTCGATGTGACTCGGCCCGCCGGAGAGCCAGAAGAGGATCACGTTCGTCTTGCTCTTCGCTTGGCCGGTTGCGGCTGCCAACGCCTGCGTTTGGAGCAGTGAAGGCATCGAAACGCCCGCCAAGCCAGCGAGTCCCGTCTGAAGAAAGCCACGCCGTGTGGAGCCGACGCGCAGCAGATCTCCGCGAGCGGGACTGAAGGCCTGAGTGATGGATGCAGACTTGGGATTCATGCGGGTGGCGTTGAGTTGCACCCAAACCTACGCCGCCACATCGCCTGACTTGCCGTGCGACTGAAAAGAGTCAGGGCTTGGCCGCCGGAAACAGCACCTGCATCGCACGCACGGTTTGATCGACGAGGATTTGCCCGCCCTCGGGGCCGACTTTGTTGACGTGTGGCAGGCCACTGTAGCTGCCGCCTTCGATAGCGAGGGCGGTGGGCAGATACATGCCACAGCCGTTGGTGAGCTGGAGCACGAAAGTCTGCTGCGCTGGGCTGCGGGCCTTCATCTGGATGCCCCAGTCGAGGTAAAGCTCAAACGTGTTCGTGGTGATGGCGATGTCGCCAAGGCGCAGAACGTGCAACTCCATGTCGTAAGGCGGGAGCTTGTCCGCTTCCTCGAAGCGCTTCATGATGCCCTTTTCGAGTGCGAGCATCGTGATGACGCGGTTGTCCGGCTTCTCGATGACGCTGTATTGCGCGATGTTCTTCTTCGCGTCTTCATACTCGCGTTGCAGGATCTTGCGCGGCGGCAGCGGCAGGTCTTCGACGATGTGGCCGAAGGGCGCGTCGGTGCGAATGTCGGCCTTCGCGGCATCGAGCGTATCGGCGACGGCGTTGCTAATGCGGCGGCCGAGTTCCTGCTGCCGCGTGAGGCCGCGCAGCTTGATCATGCGCGCCTCGGCATCCTTGCGATACTGCGGATGCGGCGATTGATCGCCCGCCGCGCCGCACCAGCCGAGCACGGTGAGGTCAGGCATGTTCAATTTGGACTTCAACTGGTCCCGCGCGTCGTGCCAGAAGTCAGCATTGAGCGCGCTGCGGCTTTCCACTTCCTGCGAGGGACACGCGACGTTGATCGCGACGGCTTGAAGCTGCTTTTCGGCATTCCAGAAGAACAGCGTCTCGATTCCTGAGTCGGAACCGGCCTCCATGTGGCGGAAGCGCGCGTCGTTGGTCTTCGCATACATCTGCGCGTGACCATCCGCGAAGACGGAGCGGCGATTCTCGCCGATCTGGGCAAAACCGAGTGTCCAGCTCACGCCACCTGGCTTGCGGCCCTTCCAAGCCTGCACGGCGGCCTGCGACAGGCGCTCGACGAGAAACTTCGTGTATTCCGCTGGCTGCATCACGCCTTCCTTCGGGATCGGGTAGGTGATCAGCGTCTCCTCGGGAATCTCCGAGGTCACCGGCGCGGTGTGCGTGTGCGTGGCGGACACGATGACCTTCCGCACATCGAAGTCCGGCAGAAGCGGCTTCAAATGCTGCCGAAACTGCGCGAGCACCGAGTGATGAATGCCCACAAGGTCACAGGAGATGAGGATGCTCTGATCGACCACCTTGCCACCTTCCACCGACTCAATCGCCACCGCTGCGGCGATGATCGGAGCCTCCACACTTTGCGAAATGCGTGTCCCAAACTGTCCTGCAAGAGCCACCGGCTTGTCCGGCGTGATGCTGACCGTGGACGAGCCGATGCGGAGTTCGGCGGCGTGAACAGATGCGGTGATGAGAAAGCAAAG